>JAHFEM010000247.1 GCA_023248505.1 Nitrospirota bacterium | reverse complement strand
TTGGCCTGTCCCGAATGCCGCCACCACAACGATCCCAATGCTTTCCATTGCGAGGTCTGCCACGAGCCGCTCCGGCCCGGGCAATCGGAGTGAGGCCGCCCCGACGATGCCCTCTCTTCCCGACATCCTAGAGGCCGACCTCGAGATCGTCTTCATCGGCATCAACCCGGGGACTTACTCCGCTCAAGTCGGGCACTATTATGCCCGGTCGACCAACCTCTTCTGGGCGATGCTTTACGAGAGCGGCCTGGTGCCGCAGGCGCTCAAACCGGAGGACGATTGGAAGATGGTCCGCTTCGGCATCGGATTCACCGATGTCGTCAAGCGCGCCACCGGTCGCTCCTCCGATCTGGCCCGGGACGAGTTTGAAGCGGGGGGAATCGTCGTTCGAAATAAGATGGCCCTGTATCGACCTCGGATCGTCTGCTTCAACGGGTTGACCGCCTTCCGAGCGCTCTTCGGACGCAACGAGGGCCCGGGGGGGAAGCCCGACCGGATCGGGGAGAGCCGGGTCTTCGTTGTCCCCTCCACGAGCCGGCGAAACGCCGCCTATCCAAGAGAAACGGTCCTCTCTTGGTTCAAGGCGCTTGATCGGTTTCGTAAAGGAACATAAGCGGTCAAGCATCCGCGTTTCAGCCGTCGGTTTAAAGGTTGAAGGTTAACGGCTGAAGACGCAACGCTGACGGCCATTTTCTAACCCGTCCTAATGGAGGCGTAATTTGACCCGGATCGGCGCGCTTTGGTTTTGGGTGCTTGCCTGCATCGTCGGCGTTGCCCCCCCGTCACGCGCGGCAGAGTCCCTGCCGACCCTCACCGTCGCCGCCGCCTCGGACCTTCAGTTCGCCCTGGGAGAGATCGCGTCGGCTTTCGAGCGGGCGATCGGGAGCGCCGTGAAGGTTTCCTTCGGCGCCTCGGGAAGTTTCGTCGCCCAGATCACCGCGGGGGCGCCGTTCGATCTCTTCTTCTCGGCCGACGAGGCGATTCCACAGCATTTGATCGAGGCGGGGCTCGCCGTTCCCGAATCGTTCCACCGGTACGCCACCGGCCGGCTCGTTCTCTGGGTGCCGGAGGGCTCTCCGATCGACGTTGCGCGGGAGGGGATGAAGTCTCTCCTTCATCCCTCGGTCCGGCGGATCGCGCTCGCCAGCCCCATCCACGCCCCCTACGGCAAAGCGGCGGTCGCCGCACTGCAATCCTCCGGTTTCTATGATCGCCTTCAGCCCCGCCTGGTCTTCGGGGAGAACGTCGCGCAGGCGGCCCAATTCGTTCAGTCGGGGAACGCCGAGATCGGTTTGCTCTCCCTCTCCCACGCCACGGCGGCACCGATGAAGGCGCGGGGACGGTTCTGGTTGATCCCGGCCGAGGCCGCTTTCCCTCTTCACCAGGCGGTTGTCCTGTTGAAGCGGAGCGGCCATCCTGCCCTGTCGCAGTCGCTGATCGATTTCACCCGGGGGGAAGAGGGGAAGGCCATTTTGGAGCGATATGGTTTCACAATCCCATCGGAGGCGAAATGAACTGGGACGCCCTCTGGCTTTCGATCCGGCTGGCGTCGCTGACCGCCGTGCTCCTGCTCCTCATCGGCATGCCGCTTGCCCACTGGATCAACGCTTCCCGGTGGCGATGGAAGTTTCTGGCCGAGGCGGTGATTGCCCTGCCGATCGTCCTGCCGCCGACCGTGCTCGGTTTCTATCTCCTGATCGCCTTTGCCCCGAATCGCCCGCTCGGCGCTTTCTATGCGCGGATCGTCGGAAGCCCCCTTCCCTTCACCTTCGGCGGGCTGCTCGTCGCGTCGATCCTCTACTCTCTCCCCTTCGCAGTTCAGCCGCTTGCGGCGGCCTTCGCCGGGGTCGACCCGCGGCTGATCGAGAACTCCTGGATGTTGCGGGAGTCGCGATGGCGGACCTTCGTGCGGGTTATTTTGCCGCTGTCGCGGAGGGGGATGATGACCGCCTTCGTCCTGAGCTTCGCCCATACCTTGGGGGAATTCGGCGTCGTGTTGATGATCGGAGGGAACATCCCCGGCGTTACACGGACCCTTTCGATCGACCTCTACGATCAGGTCCAGGCGCTCAACAATCGCGCGGCCGCCGAGACGGCGCTGGTCCTCCTGATCCTCTCGTTCTTTTTTCTCTCGATCGTCGCCTACATCAACCGGTCCAAAGGGGAGAGGCTGCGTGGCGCTGACCGTTGATATCGAATACCCTCTCCCGCAGGGGCGTCTCGCGGCGGCCTTTTCCCTTCCGATCGACCGGCCAGGCGTCGCCGTCCTCTTCGGCCCGTCGGGGAGCGGGAAGAGCACGCTGCTTCATGCGCTGGCGGGGCTGATCCGTCCGGAGACCGGTTCCATCCGATTTGGAGAGACGGTCTGGTTCGACGGCGCGCAGGGGCGCTTTGTTCCTCCCCAGAAGCGGCCGGTCGGGCTTCTTTTTCAGGAGTCTCCGCTCTTTCCCCATCTTACGGTTTCGGAGAACATCGCCTACGGCCTTCGACGATGGTCCGCGCCGGACCGGGAAGACGCCGTCCGCCGATGGATCGACCGATTCCGGCTGACCGGCAAAGAAGACCGGCCGCCGGCCTCCCTCTCGGGCGGGGAGCGGCAGCGGGTCGCCCTGGCTCAGGTCCTTGCTCCCCGGCCGCCTCTGCTGCTCCTGGACGAGCCTTTCTCCGCGCTGGATCCTCCGACACGGGCGCTCGTTCGAGGAGAGGTGCGGCGGTGGATCGAGGAGGAAGGAGCATCGGCCCTTGTCGTCACCCATGACGTCGTCGACGCCCTGACCTTCGGAGAGACATTGATGATCCTGTCGGCGGGGAAGCTCCTTCAGCGGGGAGCGCCGCTGGAGGTCTTCAGCCGCCCCGCGAGTTCCGAGGTGGCGCAGATCGTCGGCGTGGAGAATCTGCTGCCGGCGCAGGTCGTCGCCTCTTCGGAGGAGAGGGTGATCTTGGAGGTCGGAAAGGGACGGCTCATCGCCGTGGGAGAGGCGCCGCACGAGGGGCGCTGTTTCGTCTCGATCCGCGCCGAGGAGGTGATTCTCGAACGGGGACACCCGGCGCAGAGCAGCGCCCGGAATCGGCTCCTCGGGTTCGTTCAGAAGCTGATCCCCGTCGGTGTTCAGGTCCGCGTGGTGATCGATTGCGGTTTTCCGCTCACGGCGCTGGTGACGCGGCAGGCCGTCGAGGAGCTTTCCATCCAACCGGGCGCCGAGATCACGGCGGTCATTAAGGCATCATCGGTCCATTTGATTCCGACGGAATGAAATAAATGCGGCCTTTGCCCCCCGGCTGGGGGCGTATGAATCAATCCTCCTGCCCGGGTTCCTCGATCTTTCCGGCCTTGCCGCCGCCGTAGAACGTGTAGTTGATCGTCTGCAGGAACATGTCGTTCATCGCGTCAAGATTAAAGCTGATCTTCAAGATAATTTCCCGCAATAGCTTATGGACCAGGGGGGGCTGCTGTTTTTCCATTTCATCGTATACAAATCGATGCATCAGAAGCAGCCGGCCGTCCGCAGTCCCCTTTGCCCGGGACGCATGCCGGCGGCTCACTAAGAAAGAGAGTTCTCCGAAGAATTGGCCGGCCGGAATCGTCGCGATGACCTGACGATGACCGCTGGGGGTCTTCTTCGTGATCTCGACCGACCCTCGCTGAACCACATAGAAAATTCCTGGAACCTCGGTTTCTTTGTAGATCACTTCATTTTTCTTGTACTCCCGCTCTTCCAGGTTCTGGACGAGATAACGGAGCTCATCCACCGCCAGTTGGGAAAAAAGCGGGATCTGTTTAAGCTCTTCGATGGTTGTCTTGGTTAGCATTCGTATACACCTCCTTCCGGTTCCGTTGGGTTGCCTGATCGTCTGAGGACCGGATGCCGTCCCGACCCTCCCTGGCTGCGGGAGGACCGAAGCGCCGATCTCTCTGTGAGAGAATCAACGGATCGATCCTTCCTTTCCACCGGCAGATCATAATACATCTTTGATCTTCTCTCAACTCCTTTTCTGAGGAAGAGACGAAGCGGGCGGACAAGCCCTTCTATCCTGGGAGCAGGGGGTATACGACGGTCTGTCTTTCTGCCGCCTTATCGATCACGAGAGAATCCCAATCCAGGGCGTTATTTCTGATGACGATGAGGCCATGATGGGCCCACTGTCCGGAAGGCGCTACCCCGCGAAAGGGGTATTTTGCGCGATGCTCAGGGTAGAAGCTCCATCTGATTGGATGGCGCGGGGCGGCTCGGATAGAAGACCTCCGCCGCCTGGATCAGCAGCGATTCATACTTTTCGGCATCGAATCCCCAGGATCCGTCGATGAACCCCAGCGCCCGAGCGCGTTCTGATTTCACGCGCGCCTTGGTGTCGGTAATCACATAGGCGATGCTCTGTCCCGGGGAGAGGCGGATCCCGCGGCCGGCGAGCTCTTTGGCGACGATCGCCGTGAGGCTGTCTTTTTGGTATTCTCCGGGCGACTTCGAAAGCGTCTTGGCGATCGCCAGCTCCCAGAAGGAGACCCGTCTCGCTTTAAGCCGCTCCCGATAGGCCTCCCGGACCGCTTCGACCTTGGGGAGGAGCGCCAGATACTCCTTGCGGCTCTTCGCGCGGGAGAGGATTTCGATCATCTCGGTCTGGGCCGCCCGAATGAAGGGGGAAGTAT
>JAHFEM010000246.1 GCA_023248505.1 Nitrospirota bacterium | reverse complement strand
CCATGCTGATCACCTCATCCCCGTCGCCGAGACGAATCCCCCAGACGCCGGTGGCGACCCGACCGACGGCGCGCGCCTCCTCTTCATGGAATCGGATCGAGAGGCCGAGCTTGGTCCCGAGCAAGATCTCGTCGCCCCCGGAGGTCAACCGGACGGAGATGAGGCGGTCTCCATCTTCAAGGTTGATCGCCCGAATGCCGCCGCCGCGCGGGTTGCTGTATGCGGCGAGTGCGGTTTTCTTGATCAGTCCCTTCCGCGTCGCCATCACAATGAACTTCCCCTCCTTGAATTGATCGACCGAGAGGATCGCGGTGATCTGCTCCCCTTGGGCGATCTGCAGGAGGTTGACGATCGCTTTCCCCTTCGTCGCGCGGCCCGCTTCGGGGATCTGGTGCACCTTCAACCAGTAGACCCGCCCGGCATCGGTGAAGAAGAGGAGATAATCGTGGGTGGAAGCGGCAAAGAGGTGTTCGACAAAGTCTTCCTCTTTGAGCCCGGCGCCGATCTTCCCCTTGCCGCCGCGGCGCTGGCTTCGATAGACCGAAGAGGGGGTCCGTTTGATGTAACCGGTGTGCGAGACGGTGATCACCATCTCCTGCGGCGCGATCAGATCTTCAATATGGATCTCGCCCTCCTCGGGGATGATCTCCGTCCGCCGCTCATCGGCATATTTCTCCCGGATCTCGGTCAACTCATCCTGAATCGCCTTCCGGATCAATGCATCGCTGGCCAGGAGCGCTTTGAGCGCTTCGATCTTCTGGAGGACCTCCCGATACTCGGCGATGAGTTTATCGCGCTCCAGCGCGGTGAGCCGCTGCAGTCTCATATCGAGGATGGCCTGCGCTTGAAGTTCGGAGAGGCCGAACTGCTGCATCAGTCCGGTCTTCGCCTCTTCCGGAGAGTCGGAGCGCCGGATCAGGGCGATCACTTCATCGAGGTGGTCGAGCGCGATCTTGAGCCCTTCCAAGATATGAGCCCGCGCCTCCGCCTCGCGCAGCTCGAAACGGGTCCGGCGGATGATCACCTCCCGTCGAAAATCGAGAAAGTACTGGAGCATCTGCTTGAGGTTGAGGACCTTCGGCTCGTTGTTCACCAGCGAGAGCATGATCACCCCGAACGACGACTGCAGCTGGGTGTGCTTGTAGAGCTGATTCAGGATGATCGAAGCGATCTCGCCGCGTTTCAACTCGATGATGATCCGCATCCCGTCGCGGTCCGACTCATCGCGCAGGTCGGAGATTCCTTCTATTTTTCGATCGCGAATCAGTTCGGCGATCTTCTCGATGAGCCGCGCCTTGTTGACCTGATAGGGGAGCTCGGTCACGACGATCGTCTCTTTCTCGGTTTTCTCGCTCACTTCGATGACGGCGCGGGCGCGAAGCTGGATGGTGCCGCGGCCGGTCTGGTGGGCGTCTTGAATCCCCTTCATCCCATAGATAAATCCGGCCGTCGGAAAATCGGGCCCCTTGATCGTCTGCATCAGGGTTTCGACCGAAAGGGTCGGATCGTTCAGCAGAAGGACCAGACCGTCCACCAACTCGCCGAGATTGTGCGGCGGAATGTTGGTCGCCATTCCGACGGCAATGCCCGAAGAGCCGTTCATCAGAAGCTGCGGAATGCGCGTCGGCAGGACGGTCGGCTCAACGACCGATTCGTCGAAATTGGGGATGAAGTCGACCGTCTCCATATCGATATCGGCGAGCATCTCCTCGGCCAGCTTGGTGAGGCGCGCCTCGGTGTAACGGTAGGCGGCCGGCGGGTCGCCGTCGACCGAACCGAAATTCCCCTGCCCGTCGACCATGAGATAGCGCATGTTGAAATCTTGCGCCATCCGGACCATGGCATCGTAGACCGCCGCATCGCCGTGAGGGTGGTATTTCTTGATGACCTCGCCGACGACGCCGGCCGATTTCGAATAACGCCGGTTGGAGAGGAGCCCCTCGCGAAACATCGCGTAGAGGATCCGCCGGTGGACCGGCTTGAGACCATCGCGGACATCGGGCAGCGCGCGGCCGACGATGACGCTCATCGCGTAAGCCATATAGGCCGTCTTCATCTCGGTCTCAAGATTGACGCCCGTTCTCTGTTCGTCTACTGGCATGATGACTCCATCTCTATCGCAATACGTTCAAACGGCCCGGGGTCCCGGACTTATTTGAACTTTAAAATTTGGACTTTGACATTCATTCTTTAAATATCCAGGTTCTTCACTTCGGACGCGTGTTTCTGGATGAAGGCGCGACGCGGTTCGACCTCATCGCCCATGAGGACGGAGAAGACCCGCTCGGCTTCGACCGTATCTTCAAGCTGGACCTGCAGGAGGGTGCGGCTCTCGGGATTCATCGTCGTCTCCCAGAGCTGGTCCGGGTTCATCTCCCCCAGCCCTTTGTAGCGCTGGATTGAAAGGCCCTTCTTCCCTCGATCGAGAACATGCTGGATGACCCCGGAGGCGGTCGGATACTCCTTTTCTCCATCAGGATCGGTCACCCGATAAGGGGGAGAGATTTCTCAGTTCCCGAAATTCCGGCGACCCGACGAGCGCTTCGTCGATTCTGATTTGATGCGGGGCGCCGTCCTTTTGAATTTGGACCTCGATTCGGTCCGAGACGTGCTCTTCATCCTGGCCGAGGGTCGCGGTAATGGTATAGGTCGGATAGTACTTGGCCCAGTACTGCCTCGCGGTCTCCAGAAGGGCGTTGAGGCGCTTGCGGTCCCGAAGAAGATCGGGTTGAAGCTCCTCGTGCTGCGAGAGGGCGCGCAGGACCTCGGGGTCGATCTGTTTGCGGGCGAAGTGATCGATGATCGCTTCATACGAAGCCAATTTCTTGAGGAGTGTCTTCACCCTCGCCCCGGAGATCCACTCTTTCGATCCTTCTTGATAAATCTGGACCTCTTCGCCCGCGATCCCGATTAAATATTCGCGCAGGGCGGCTTCATCCTTGATGTATCGCTCCGTCTTCCCCCGCTTCACTTTGAAGAGCGGCGGTTGGGCGATGTAGATATAACCTTTCTCGATCATCTGGCTCATTTGGCGGTAGAAAAACGTCAACAGCAGCGTCCGGATGTGCGCCCCGTCGACATCGGCATCGGTCATGATGATCACCCGATGGTAGCGGGCCTTGGCGACGTTGAAATCCTCCGTTCCGATGCCGCATCCCAAGGCGGTGATGAGAAGGCGGATTTCTTCGGAAGAGATCATCTTATCGAATCGGGCGCGTTCGACGTTGAGGATCTTCCCCTTCAGCGGGAGAATCGCTTGGAAGCGCCGGTCGCGGCCTTGCTTGGCCGACCCGCCCGCGGAATCTCCCTCCACGAGGTAGATTTCACTTCGGGCCGGATCTTTCTCGGAGCAGTCGGCCAGTTTTCCCGGAAGAGAGCCGCCGTCGAGGGCGTTCTTCCGCCGGATCAACTCCTTCGCCTTCCGCGCCGCCTCGCGGGCCCGCGCGGCATTGAGTGATTTGTCGATAATTTTTTTAGCGACCGTCGGGTTTTCTTCAAAATATTCGCCGAGCGCTTCGTTGACGGCGCCTTCGACAATGCCCTTGACCTCGGAGTTGCCCAACTTCGTCTTGGTCTGTCCTTCGAACTGGGGGTTCGGCAGTTTGACCGAGATGACGGCGGTCAGACCTTCCCGGACATCATCGCCGGTGACGGTCTCTCCATTCTTCAACTGATTGTTGGCCGAGCCGTAGCTGTTGACCGTTCGGGTCAGCGCCGATTTGAAGCCGACCAGGTGCGTTCCCCCTTCTTTTGTGTTGATGTTGTTCGCGAAGGAAAAGAGATTTTCCGAATAGCTGTCGTTGTACTGGACCGCCAATTCGAGCATGATTCCGTTCTTCTCTTTCTCAACGAAGATCGGCTTATGCAGCGGGACCTTGCTCTCATTGAGCATCTCGACGAAGGAGAGAATCCCCCCCTTGTAGCAGAACTCCTGTTTCTTCTCTGTCCGCTCGTCCTCCAGCGTGATCAGCAGCCCTTTGTTGAGGAAAGCAAGCTCCCGAAGCCGGATCGTTAAGACATCCGCGGAGAATTCGGTCTGCTCGAAGATTTGTGCATCGGGCTTGAAGGTGATCTGCGTGCCCCGCTTTTTGGTCTTGCCGGTCAGCTTGAGGGGCGCGGTCGGTTTTCCCCGTTCATAGCGTTGCTGGAAGACCGAGCCATTTTGTTTGATTTCCAGCTCCAGCCACTCCGAGAGGGCATTGACGACGGAGACGCCGACCCCGTGCAGTCCGCCGGAAACTTTATAAGTTTCATTATCGAACTTGCTCCCGGCATGCAGCACGGTGAGCGCCACCTCGGCGGCGGAGACCTTTTTATCGGGATGGAGGTTGGTCGGAATCCCGCGGCCGTTGTCGATCACGGTGACGGAATTATCGATGTGAATGATCACCTCGATCTCGGTGCAGTGCCCGGCCATTGCTTCATCGACCGAGTTATCGACGACCTCGTAAACCAGGTGGTGCAAGCCGTCGGGCCCGGTGCTTCCGATATACATCGCCGGACGTTTTCGAACCGCCTCGAGACCTTCTAGAATTTTGATCTTTCCCGCATCGTACTGTGATTGTTTCGTTTCTTCTGCCATACTGTTTATTACCTCAAACTCGTTTATCTTGGCCGATCCGACCGGAGTGGTTACACCCGCATCGGC
>JAHFEM010000245.1 GCA_023248505.1 Nitrospirota bacterium | reverse complement strand
CAAATCCAATGTAGGGGCGAACTTGTGTGTTCGCCCTGTTTTGGCCATTCCGTTAGGAAGGGCGGACACGCAGGTCCGCCCCTACGATAATTTCACGCGCGGATCGATGAACGTATAGAGAATATCGACCAGCAGGTTGGCCGTCACGATCAGAACCGCATAGATGAGGGTGACTCCCATAATCAGCGGGTAGTCCCGATTGGTGACCGCCGTGATAAAAAATTTCCCCATTCCCGGTATGGAGAAAATAAACTCGACGACAAACGACCCGGTCACCAACGCCGCGGTGAGAGGGCCCAAGATCGTCACGACAGGAGAAACCGCATTCCTGAGAATGTGACGAAAGAGAATCACCGTTTCCGATAACCCCTTTGCACGGGCGGTTCGGACATAATCTTGCCGATTTGTTTCGAGAATACTCGATCGGCTCAGCCGCGCGATATAAGCCGCCGGAGCCAGGCCCAGCGTCATCGCGGGGAGGATGGCATTCCTAAAATCTTCCCAAAGCGCCGGCGGAAAGAGCTTGTAACGATGGGAGAAGAAATAAATCAGCAGCGCCCCCAGTACAAAATTGGGGGCGGAAATCCCCGCCGTGGCGAGAAACATGCTGAAGCGATCCCAGAGGGTATGCGCCGTGACGGAGGAAATCATTCCGGCGATCAACCCCAGCACCAGCGCGATCAAAAGCGCGAGGAACCCCAACTGCATCGAGACAGGGAGGGTATCCCCGATGACGTCGTTGACCGTCCTTCCCAGATACTTGTAGGACGGGCCGAGGTCTCCACCGATCAGCGCCTTCATGTACAAGAGGTATTGCCGGTGGATCGGCTGATCGAGATGATACTTCGCCTCGACATTCGCTTTAATCTCCGGCGGAAGCTTCTTCTCCCGGTCGAACGGCCCCCCCGACACGACATGCATGATAAAAAAGGTGAGGGTCGCGACCACCCAGAGAACCGGGATCGCCCAGAGGATTCGACGAAGAATGAATGTCACAATCATTCGGAAGCCTTTGAAACCGCCATCTTGTCTTGATGCGGCAAGAAAAATATCGAGCGATAGTTTATCCTTTCTGTTTGACGAAGTCTATATTCGCCTCAGGGTCGTCTCATCCCGTGCTCCCCTCCAGTTTTCGTCGCATTTCCCCCCAAAATGTAGAGCGGTGACCGACCTTCGGCGATCGCTCCGGACGAGTTCGACTTAAATAAACCGATATATTGCCTCCCTTCGGGTTCAACATCGAAAAAATCGTTTGGCATGTCCTTTGCTTTTTATATGGGCAGAAGACAATGAAGTCCTTCACGGAGCAGAGGCGCTCCTCACCGATCAGAGGTGAGGGGCGCCTTTTCATTTTAGGAGGGGGATCGATGCAAAGCTCATGGCAAAGCGAGATATTTATCATCAACTCGCTTTTGATTGCGGTCTTGTGCGCCCATTCGATGATTTCAATCAACAGAAATCTCAGAAGACGGCAGACCCGAAGAAGAGACTCAATGACGCCTTTACCCTATTGGAAGAGGCATAAGGAGGCATGATGCTTCGAGCGAGAAAAAGTCAAACGGTTTTCAAAAAGGTCAATCTTGTTCTGATGAAGGGGGCGGATCGATTAACCGGAGACGATCTGGTTCGAATCACGAAGGTCGCTGAAGAAGCGGGAGCGACCCTCTATATCAGCGTCCCCTCCTGGCAGGTCTTTCTGGGGGTTCCCGTCACACAGCAACAACAAGTCCTAATAAAACTCCGGGAAAGAGGTTACGACTCGGTGAGGGTGACCCGAAAAGTGGATCACGGGTTTCCCTTGCAGTTATCGGAAGACCGATCTGAAGCCTCGCTCCAGACCGGTCGGTCAGAGAATTTCTAGTCCACTCGGAGGCGATATCCCACCCCGATCTCCGTCAGCAGATAGCGGGGACGCGCCGGATTCTCCTCCAGTTTCCCCCGCAATTGACGCATGTAGACCCTCAGATATTGCGCTTCCTCCGCGTGCAGCGGCCCCCAAACTTCCTTGAGCAGTTGACGATGCGTAATGACCTTTCCGGCATAGCGGACCAGAACGCCGAGCAACTTGTATTCCGTCGGACTAAGGTGAACCTCTTTTCCGGCAATAAAGACCTGGCGCTTTTCGAGGTCCACCCGAAGATCGCCGATCTGGAAATGCGGCTCGCCCGCCTCTGTCCGAGCCGTGCGGCGGAGGGCAACACGCATGCGCGCCAAAAGTTCCTCAATCCCGAACGGTTTCGTCAGATAATCATCCGCGCCCAAATCGAGCGCCGCAACCTTATCGTGTTCTTGAGACCTTGCGGTGAGAACGATGATCGGCCTGGAGGTCCATTCCCGTAGCCTTCGGATCACCTCCAGGCCATCAATATCCGGCAGCCCCAGATCGAGCAACACCACATCCGGGTTCCAGGCCATCGCTTGCGTGAGTCCCTCTTTCCCGCTCTCGGCATCGACCACCCGATAGCCTGCGCCTGAGAGGGTGGTCTGAATGAAATGTCGGATCGGCGCCTCATCTTCAATCACCAAAATCGTCGACTCGCGGTTTGTCATGGCCGGATCGCCTGCTCCTCAGCGCCTTCGGGTTCGAGGTAGGGCGGCTCGCCGCTCACGGGCAGGGTGAATCGAAAGAGGGCGCCGCCGTCGGGGCGATTCTCCACCCAAATGCGGCCCCCGTGCGCCTCAACAATCCCTTGACAAATCGCCAGCCCCAGGCCGACGCCGCGGGTCCGCCTCGGTCCGGTCCGGTAAAACTTATCGAAGATCCGTTGCTCTTCGCCGGAGGGTATTCCCGGCCCGCGATCCGCCACGGAAATCGTCACCTGCTCCTCCTCGAATTCCGCTGAGACTTCAATGGGGCTGCCGGGCGGTGTGTACTTCGTCGCATTCTCCAAAAGGTTGATCAACACCTCCTCGGTCAGAACCCCGTCCATCGGGACCAGCGGCGCATCGGTCGGCACGTGCGTTGTGATGAGTCGGTCACTCAGTTTTTTTTCAAGCCGCACGAGGGCCGCTCCGATCACCTCCTCCAGCGGAAGCGGCTCCTTGCGCAGCTGGACGGCGCCCGCCTCCAGACGCGTCATGTAGAGCAGGTTGTTGACGAGCCGGTCCATCCACATCACCTCATCATGGATCGATTGGATCAGCTGCTTCCGTGTTTGAAGATCAAAATCGACTTTCCCCTCGAATAAGCTGCTCACCGCTCCGGCAATGGCGGCGAGAGGCGTCCGAAGATCATGGGAGACGGCGCTCAACAGGGCGTTCCGCATCCGTTCGGACTCGATCATGACCTGGGCCTGTTGGCCCTCTTGGGCCAACACCGCCCGCTCGATCGCATTGGCCGTCAGATTCGCAAAAGTCTCCAGCAGATGGATCTGATCCGGCGCCAGCAGTTGTCGAGGTTGTTCCGGCCGCACCGCCAGCACCCCCAAGGCGCCGCGCGGCGCGACCAAAGGAAGGAACAATGCATCGGCCCCCGGAAGGTTATCGGTTCCCATGCCGGCCATCTGCGCATGATCGAAGACCCACTGCGCCACGCCGATGTTCTTGGCATCTGAAAGCGACGCGGCCTCCTCCCCGATCGGCGGGCCCAAATGCCTTGCGGCATCCGCCAGAAACACCGCGGCCTGGCATTTAAAGACTTCGCCGATATGTCGGAGGGCGACTCGGGAAAGCCCCTCCACCAGCCGGGTCTGGGTCAGCTCCCGGCTCATCGCATAGAGCGCTCCGGTGCGCCCTTCCCGCTCGCGCGCCAATTCGGCCTGCTCGCGATTGCGGATCGTAAGATTGCTGATGATCAGGGCGGTCAACAACATCACCAAAAAGGTGATCAGATACTCCGTATCGGCCACTGCAAATGTTAATTTGGGGGGCACGAAGAAGAAGTCGAAAGCGACGACCGACACGAGGGACGCCAGAATGGAGGGCCCGCGACCCCAACGGGAGGCGACGAAAACCACCCCCAAAAGATAGATCATCACGATATTCGTAGAAGAAAAATCCGGCTGCATCCACCAGGCCATCAGGGTGGAGATCGCCACGATGAGCCCCGCTTTCGCATAGGCGGGCCAAGCGCTCGAGCGGCGAAGAATACGCGCCGCCATCGGCCGGCTTTTGCCGGCTTCCCCGGTGATGACGTAAATATCGATCTCGCCGCTCTCTCGGACAAGGTCCGACACCACCGAGCCGAAGAGGAGCTCTTTCCAGCATGACCGGACCGGTTTGCCGACGATGATCTTGCCGATATTTTTAGCGCGCGCATAGCTGAGGATTTCTTGGCTGACGCGGTGTCCGGTGAGGGTGACCGTCTCCGCGCCCAGTTGCTCGGCCAAACGCAATGCCCGAACGACCTGGTCCCGCTCCGATTCGGGCCGGCGGCGGTGCTCCGGGGTCTGCACGTAAGCGGCGATCCATTTGCCGTGCAGCCCTGCGGCCATCCGCCGCGCGGTCCGAATCAGCTTTCGCGCGCGCGGGGTCGGATTAATGCAGACCATGATCGTCTCCCCCGCCGGCCAGACTTTCGGAACGGCATGGTCCCGACGATAAACCTGCATCTCCGCATCGACCCGGTCGGCTGTGCGGCGAAGCGCCAATTCCCGGAGCGCCGTCAGGTTTCCCTTTCGAAAGAAGTTGTGAATCGCATGCTCGGCCTGCTCGGGAACGTAG
>JAHFEM010000244.1:2488-4684 GCA_023248505.1 Nitrospirota bacterium | reverse complement strand
TCGATAATATAACTTGCCCGGTAGCTCTCTTCCGGAAGGGTCACCTGCTCTCCGAAGAGCTCGCGGTAGCGCAGATAGGTCGATCGGCCCAGGAGCGCCATCTGGTTTCCGACGTCATTAATATAATACTCCCGGTCCACCTGGTAGCCGGCCGCCTGGAGGAGACGGGCCAACGCATCCCCCAGCGCCGCGGCCCGGCCGTGCGCTACGTGGAGCGGTCCGGTCGGATTGGCGCTGACGAACTCGATTTGGACCTTTTTCCCCGCGCCGATCGAAGCCCGGCCATACTCCTCCCGCTTCTCACAGATGTCGAGGAGCGTCCGGCGCCAATAATCCTGGCTCAGGAAAAAGTTGATGTATCCGGGGCCGGCGATTTCGATTTTCTGAACAAGCGGGGAGCGCCCCTGGAGCATCGAAACCAAAGTCGAAGCGATCTCTCGCGGCGGCCGTCCTTCCTCCTTTGAAAGAGAAAGGGCCAACGTCGTCGCAAAATCTCCCTGCCCTTCCCGCTTCGGGACCTCCAGAATAATCGGAACGTCCTTCCCCTTTTTAAGCTTCCCCTGCTCCCGGGCCTCCGTGATCACCTCTTGAAGGAGGCTCGCCAATACCGCTTTCATGAATGTCTTCCCGGTCTAAGTATCTGGTGAGAACAAACGACTGTCGGCTCTGAGGAGGCGTTCTCTTCCTACATTCCTGGCAGGAGTGATTTCTTTACTCAGACCGAACGCCTCTCCGCGATCTAAGCGCTTGGAGAAAAAGTAAAAACAAGCATTTGAGTATAAAGGATCTGTTTGAAAAGTCAACCATCTACAGCGTTTTATCAAGAGGGGGACTTCGCGCCGGCCAGAATGTTTCGCGCCGCCGCGAGCTGGCGATGATCCCCGAGAAGGAGGAGTTTATCACCGGCCCGGAGCTCTTCGCTCGGATCCGGATTGATGATTCGATCTCCATCCCGCTCAATCACGATGATGCTCGCCCCCGTTCTGCTCCGAAGCTGCAACTCGCTGATCAGCTTGCCGGCCGCCGACGATCGGCCATGGATCGACAAGGTATCGAGCTCGACCTCTTTCAAATTCGCCAACAAGGGGAGGGAGAAACCCTCCGAGGGGGGAGAGGGCAACGGCAGCCAGACCTCATCCAGGGCGACTTGAGCCCGATCATGAAGCCGGATAAGAACCCGCCAGAGCAACCAAGCAATCGCCGCAATCAAGAGAAGCGATACAAATAAAACCGGCCAGGGCGGGAGAAAGGTCACGCTGATCAGAAGAACCCATATCGCCAGGATCATCGTCCCTGTAATCATGATGGTGTTCGCGATCACGGTCCGGATCGCCGGGGCTCGAACCCCCGCCGCGCTTCGACGAACGCTGATCTCCGCCAGAAGAAAACCGAGCGATTGCAGCTTCCGGAACGTGGCAAGAAGCGGAATCAAGGTCACCAGAAGGGTGGCCAGCCAGACGAGCGCCTTTGATCCTCCGATCCAATCGGGAAGCCAAGGCGCTTCGATTCGCTTGGCCAAAGAGGCCGCGACTAAGAAAGCGGCGGTGATGAGGGCCATTTGAAGTCCGATCTGCCAGGCCAGTCGCCACGCCAATCGCTTTGCCTGGTTTTCTCTGCCGGTATTTCCGAGGCGCTTGATCCAGTTGCTGTAGACATTTAAGGAGGCCACCAGCGACCGCGGGGCGGCCCGATCAAACCAGCCGACCAGGCCGTCGGCGCTTCGAATGAGGAAGGGGGTTAGAAATGTCGTCGCCGCGGAGACGGTGACCGCGATCGGATAGAGGAATTGGCTGGTGACATTGAGCGAAATACCGAGCGCGGCGATGATGAAGGAGAACTCTCCGATCTGCGCCAAGCCCATCCCGACCCGCAGCGAGGTTCGAAGATCGTGTCCCGCGATCAAAGCGCCGACCGTGCAGGTCACCACCTTTCCGATCACCACGACGAGCGTGATGACCAGGATCGGGGTCGTATAGTTCACCAGGAGGGCCGGGTTGATTTGCATGCCGATCGCCACAAAAAAGACGGCGCTGAACATATCGCGCACCGGAGCCACCAGATGCTCGATCTTTCCGATTTCCCGCGCCTCGGCGATAATGGCGCCGATCATAAAAGCGCCGAGCGCGATACTGTAACCGAACTTGACCGCCAGCAGGGAGAAACCGAAGCAGAGTCCGAGAACGGTCACAAGGAGCA
>JAHFEM010000244.1:0-2478 GCA_023248505.1 Nitrospirota bacterium | reverse complement strand
ACCACCAAGAAGATTCCCAATCGTCCTGCCGTGAAGAGCACCTCCGAGAGCTGCAACGAGCCGGTCATGGCGATCGTGGAAAGGAGCGCGATGATCATGATGGCGAGAATATCCTCGACGATCAGAATCCCGAAGATCATCTCGGCGAATTTCTCCTTGGTCTTTCCCAGCTCTTCAAGCGCCTTTAAGATGATCGTCGTGGAAGAAATCGAAAGGATCGCCCCGAGAAAAAGGCTGTCCATCTGTCCCCAGCCGAAAAACCGGCCGACCTCGTAGCCGATCCAGACCATGACAAGGATCTCCAGGGTCGCCGCGATCAGTGCGGCGGCCCCCACCTTTCGGAGCTTCCGAAGATTAAAGTCGAGGCCCAGGGCAAACATCAGAAAGACGACCCCGAGCTGCGCCAGGGTTTCGATCGAGGCCTCATCTTTGATGAGCGGATAGGGGGGGGTGTGCGGGCCGATGATGAAGCCGGCGAGAATATATCCGAGCACCACCGGGAGGCGGAACCGATGAAAGAAGATCGTCACCAGCCCCGACACAATCATTACAACGGCTAAATCTTGTAAAAGAATAACATCCCGCATCGTCTTCCTAAGTTGAACACAAAAACTGATCTTATCCTATCAAGCTCCTCTTTCTTTTTCAATCAATCTAGAAAAAAACATCTCGCGCCGGCATACGATCTCATCGCGACGACGCCCGCCTATCTTTTCCCTTTACATTTTGATAGAATCGGCTATCATACCAACCCAAACGAACATGAGGAGGAAATGAAAACAATATCGATCGGAACGATTTTATTCGCTTTGATCCTATTCTTAAACGGACCGCTGCAGGCGGCCCCGCCGGCCTCGAAAGCCCCTGCCAAAGGCCCGGAGAAGAGCGCCGAGAAGGCTCCGGAGAAAGAACCCGGAACCACGGTTCCCTCTCTCGGCAATGATCATATCCAATCCATTGAGTCCCCCCATCCCCCGTACAACAGCAAGCCGCCGACCTCCGGCCCGCATGTCCCCTTCGTCGCCCGATGGGGAATTTACAATCGGCCCATCCCCAACGAACTGCAGGTCCACAACCTGGAAGATGGCGGCGTGCTGATTCAATACGACTGCAAGGACTGCACGGAAGTGACGCAGAAGATCGAGAGCCTGGCCAAGGAGTATTTTCAGAAGTCCCAGGCCGCCGATCAGAAAAGCAGCCGTTACGGCCACCTCCTCGTCGCCCCTTACCCCGGCCTGGATACCACGATCGTATTGACGGCGTGGGGAAAGATCGACAAGCTGAGCGCGTTTGACGAGGCTAGAATCCGCCGATTTATTGAGGCATACATCGGGATTGACCATCATCCGAACCACCCAGAATAAACATTCCGTTGCGCCCTCTATCCAATCCAGTCCGATCCCTGTGAAGATGCGATTCCGTCCCTTTGCGCTGGCCTTCTTATCCGGCTCGCTCCTCTTTCTGAGCTTTCCCCGGTGGGAGCTCTATCTCCTTGCTTGGGTCGCCTTCATCCCCCTTTTTTTCGCCCTCCGGAAGGAATCGCCGCTCCGCTCTTTTCTGTTCGGATGGACCGCCGGGCTGGTTTACTTTGAAGGAACCGTCTCCTGGGTCACCATCAGCATGACCCGATACGGCAAAGTTCCCGCACCGATCAGCTACTTGTTGATGCTCCTGTTGGTCGCTTATCTCGCCGTATATGTCGGACTCTTTGCGGCCGTGACCCGCGCTATCCTTGAAAGAAGGCGCGGTTGGGGGATTCTTCTGATCCCCACCTTCTGGGTCGCGTTGGAATACGCCCGAGGACATCTTCTCACCGGTTTTCCCTGGGCCGCCCTTGCCTATTCGCAATATCGCTTTCTCCCCATGATCCAAATCGCCGATCTCGCCGGCATTTACGGGATCGGATTTCTGATCGTGCTGATCAATGTCGCCCTCTTTGAGCTCCTCCGGCGCGAAGGAAAAGATCCGATTGCCTGGCGGGGAATCATCGCGGCGGGGGCCCTTCTCCTACTCAGCCTCGGCTATGGTTTCTATCGTCTCGGTCAGCCGATGGGAGCGGAGCGAAGCCTGACGGTCGCCGTGGTCCAGGGGAACATCGAGCAGGATCAAAAATGGGATGCGCGCCTGCGCGATGCCACCATTCAAAAATACAAGCGGCTCTCCTTGGCGTCGATTCAGGAGGGAAGCCCCCGACCGGAATTAATGGTCTGGCCGGAATCGGCGGCCCCTTTCTTTTTTCAGACCGAAGCCGTGTACAGAAACGAGCTGCTGAACCTGGCTCAAGAAGGAAGATTCTATCTTCTCTTCGGAAGCCCCGCCTTCGAGCCGGTCCCCTCCTGGCAGATCGCGCTCTTGAACAGCGCCTATCTCCTCTCACCGGCCCCGGAGGTCGTGGCCCGATACGACAAGCTCCACCTGGTTCCGTTCGGCGAGTACATTCCCCTCTCCTCCCTCCTTTTTTTCGTCAATAAGATGGTG
>JAHFEM010000243.1 GCA_023248505.1 Nitrospirota bacterium | reverse complement strand
CGCTCGATCCTTTGTCGAGAGCTTGGCAAAAAGCGGCTGCAGCGGGGCCGCCATATCGAGAAGGTTCGTCCAATAGGTCTCGGCCGAATCGTAGAACGAGTCGGCCTGGATCTCCTCATCAGCCAGCTTCCGAAGCCCCGCTTTTTCGGCCATCCCCGAAAGGTCTCCCGGTTTCGCCAACCGGAAAATGCCCGGCTGACCGGGAGGAGGGGTCGGAAGGTCGATAAACCGTTTGAGAGCCTCCATCGGAATTCGGATGAAGGGATTCTGATCGGCTCCCGACCAGACCGCCGCCGCCAGATAGCCGCCGGGCTTCAGCACCCGCGCGATCTCGGCCACGGCCTTCGGAACATCGGGAAGGAACATCAGACAGAACCGGCTGATGACCGCATCAAAAGAGCCATCCCCCTCCGACAGACGGGTCACATCGGCGACGCGAAAATCCAAATTGAAAAGGCCCAAGCCGTACGCCTTGCGCTTGGCCCGATCGAGCATTTCCTCCGAGAGATCGAAGCCGATCACCTCTCCCTGATTCCCCACCGCGTCGGCGGCGACGATCGCCGGATAGCCGGTCCCGGAGCCGAGATCCAACACCCGCTGCCCCGGCCGGATGCGCGCATCGCCGACGAGCCGGTAATTGAGAAAAGAGAGATTTTGATGGAGCAGCGCGTCCCATTTCTCCCACGCCGGCGCCACCCGGCTCCAATCTTCCCGTTGCTGGTTGATCATCTCTTCGGGGCTCATCTGCGCCATGGAGATTTCTCCTTCAAAAATGTAAATGACGATCCAACGCAGAGACGTCCCGGCGGGACGTCTCTACACGAAAAAATAAATCGTTGGGGCAATCTACCACAGCAACGGCGTTCAAATCAATGAACAGAGCGACCGATCCGGGTTTGCCATTGAATTGATCGGTCGTTTCCATTATCCTAACTTCCGGAGGTTCAATATGCAATTGAAAGACAAGGTCGTCCTGATCACCGGGGGAGGCCGCGGCATCGGGCGGGCGGCGGCGGAGCGCTTTGCCGCCGAGGGCTGCAAGGTGGCGATCTGCGCCCGGAGCGAGGGAGAGCTGTTCGGGACCGCGAAGGCGATCGAGGAGGCCGGCGGAACGGTCCGGCCCTTTCGGCTCGACATCTCGGTCCGGAGGGACGTCCAGCGGATGGTCAGCCAGATCGTCTCGGATTGGGGGGCGATCGATTTTTTGATCAACAACGCTTCGGTCCTCGGCCCCTCGGAGCCGATCGCCACCTATCCCCCCGAAGCATGGGAAGAGGTCATTCGGGTCAACATCAACGGCACCTTCTACATCACCCAGGCGGTCGTCCGGACGATGATCCCGCGCCGCGCCGGAACGATCCTCTCGATCACCTCCAGCGTCGGGAGAAGGGGGCGGGCCACCTGGGGGGCCTACTCAGTCTCGAAGTTTGCGCTGGAGGGGATGATGCAGACGCTGGCGGAGGAGGTCGCCCCGTTCGATCTGCGGGTCGTCACGCTTAATCCCGGCGGCACCCGGACGCGAATGCGCGCCGCGGCCTATCCGAAGGAAGATCCGACCCGGCTTCAAGATCCGGCCCGGGTCGCAAAGGCGCTCCTCTTCCTTGCAACGACCGCCGCCGCCAATCCCGCGCTCCACGGGAAGTCGCTCGATATGGCCGACCTGCCGGATGCGATGAAATGACCCTGCACCCGGCGCCTCCTCGAATCGATCTCCTCTTGGCCCAAGCGATCTGCCTCCGGCACGGGATCGGCCGCCCGGTCTGGGTCTCCGAGCCGATGAATGGGGTGATCAATGAAAGTTATCTCTTCTTGATGGACAACGGCCGAAGATGGGTCTGCCGGGTCAATGCCCATGACCGGGATCTCGACAAGATCGGCCGGGAGGCGAAGACTTACCGCTGGCTTCATCAGGTCGCCCCCGATCTTCCGATCGCGCTCGACTATCTCCCCGACTGCTCCAAAGAATTGCTCCCGTTCGACTATGCCTTGATTCCCTTCCTAGAGGGTCGCGGGATCGGCGAAGCGATCGAGTCGCTTCCAACCGAGAAGCGAAATGTTCTCCCAGAGGAGATCGGCCGCCTTCTCCGGCGGTTCCACCGGATCCGGGTCCCCTTCTTCGGAAATCGGCTCGATGACCCGCGCGTTTTCCCGAAGGAGTCCTCCTGGCGCGACTACCTGCGGGAGCGATTCGACCGGAAGATCTCACGCTGCGGAAAAGGTCTCGGCGGCCCTCCCACCTGGAAAGAGCCTCTGACGCAGCGCTTTGCCGAGGGGCTGCAAGCGCTCCCCGACGCGATCGAACCGGTCTTCCTCCACGGCGACTTCCACTATGATAACCTTCTCTTTGCGGAGGGACAATCCGGCGCGCCGCGGATCTCCGGGGTTTTCGATCTCGAATGGGCCTGGTGGGGGGATGCGTCGGCCGATCTGCTTCATCTCGAAGAGGCTTTTTTCTTCTACCCACAGGATCGCGCCCCTTTTCTGGCCGGTTATGATAAAACAGCGTGGCCGACCGAACCGTTGAAGGTCTATCGGACGCTTCATTCGCTCCGGGTCTTGTCCGTCGGGTATGAGGCCTCTGCGGAGCCCGATTGGGATCTCATCGCCCGCCACGACGATCGGCTTCGCCTCTTGGCGGAGGGGAAGAATCCGATGGAACCGTTTTGATCTAACAAAGCATGCAAAGACCCCTCATCCGTCATTCCCGAATCTTTAATCGGGAATCCAGTTTTCTAAAATCAATGGCTTCTGGATTCCCGCGTTCGCGGGAATGACGAGCTTGATAAAAGGAGATCTACCCGATGAAAGCGGTCCGCTTCCACCAGTTCGGAGAAGTCGACACCCTGGTCTACGAAGAGGCTCCCACACCGAAGGCGGGGCCGGGAGAAGCCGTCGTCCAGGTCAAGGCGTGCGCGTTGAACCACCTCGACCTCTGGGTCCGTCAGGGAATCCCGGCCTACCGGACCCAGCTTCCTCACATCCCCGGCTCCGATGTGGCCGGGATCGTGGCGGAGGTCGGACCCGCGGTGGAGGGAATCTCCGTTGGCCAGCGCGTGATCATCGCGCCGGGGCTCTCTTGCTTCCGATGCCCTGACTGTCTCTCGGGACGGGATAACCTCTGCGATCGTTATCGGATCTTCGGGGCGGGGACGGACGGCGGCTATGCCGAGTTTGCGAAGGCGCCGTCGATGAATCTTCTCCCGCTCCCGGAGGGGATCTCTTTTGAGGAGGCGGCCGCTTTTCCGCTGACCTTTCTGACCGCCTGGCATATGTTGATCACCCGCGCGGCGCTGAGGCCGGGGCAAGACCTCCTTGTTCTCGCGGGAGGAAGCGGCGTCGGGAGCGCCGCCATTCAGATCGGCAAACTGGTCGGAGCGAGGGTGATGGCCACCGCCAGCACGCCGAAAAAACTCGAACAGGCCCGCCAACTGGGGGCAGACCTTCTCATCAACTATGCCGAACGCGACTTCGCGAGGGAGGTCGCAAAAATGACGCAGGGACGCGGGGTCGATGTCGTCTTCGAACATGTGGGGCCGGCGACCTTCGGTCAAAGCGTCGTCTCGCTTGCGAAGAACGGAACGATCGTCACCTGCGGGGCGACGACAGGACCGACCGCCGAGCTCGACCTGCGGTATCTCTTCTCGAAAGATTTATCGATCTTGGGGGCGCGGATGGGAACCCGTGCGGAGTTGCTTGAGATCACGAAACTGGTCGGACAACACAAGCTCAAACCGATCATCGATTCGGTTTATCCGCTCTCGAAGGCGCGGGAGGCTCAGGAGAAGATGCTTTCGAGGGATCTCTTCGGAAAGGTCCTCCTCACCCCCTAAGAGAGGGCCGGGGATCGGTGAGAACTCTCCTCCCCGCCGTAGATTGTATGGGCTGCGGGAGGGGGCGAAATTCCCCGGGTCCGCCCTCCGATTTATTACCGGGTGAAGTTGAGGAGCGGATTGTAGAGGGAGAAAAGGCCATTCGGATTGGGGTACCAGATCCAGGCCGACATCATCCAAAGGTCGGGGTGCCAGAAGACCAACGCCGCCTTGGTCAACGGATGCTCGGCGGGACATTGCTCTTGCTTCTCCAAGTTCAAGTTGGTTCCATCCTGGTAATGGCACATCATCGGATGCTTCATGAATTCGGCTCCCTTGAAAGGGAGAACGCTGCCGGGGCTCCGATCGATGGCGCTGATGAACATCACGCCGGTCAACTCAAAACGCCCATCCCGCTCATCATAGATGAGAATCGGCGGCTGGCGGAGGTTGAATCCGGAGAAGAGCTTCGGGTTGGCGTACTGATAACCCATATTCGGAACATAACCCGTAAACCGGAAATAGCCGTCGGCCTGCGCTTTGTCAAGGTCGCGGTATTTTTCCGTCGCCAGGCGAATTTCGTAGACTTGACGGCCCGTTTCGGGACTCACTCCCGGCATGGAGTGGCGCCCGAACGAAGAGCACCCCCCCAGGAGGAAAGCAAGCAACAAAAGGACTCCCCCTCCGCGAATCCCGATCGGGCTGAACCAAAGACGATTACGCCAGCACGCTTTCTTCATGGACCCTCCTTTCCAATAATATTAGGGAAGGTCGATCAGAATTTGATCTTCCTCTCTCTTGACCGGATAGGTCTTCAACTTTAACTTGGGGCTGAGCGGGGAGGTTCCATCTTTAATGTTAAAACGCCAGTGATG
>JAHFEM010000242.1 GCA_023248505.1 Nitrospirota bacterium | reverse complement strand
AGGAAAGGTAAAGATGAAGGTCGGCGCCGGAGCCTATGAGGGGCCGTTCTCCTTCGCCTCGCGCTTCGAATCGGGGGGCGGGACCAATCCGGAGGAGCTGATCGCCGCCGCCCACGCCGGCTGTTTCTCCATGGCGCTCTCCGCCGGTCTCGGCAAGAACGGATTCAACCCGACGCGGGTCCACACCGTCGCCAAGGCGCATCTGGAAAAGGTTGGCGAGGGATTTAAGATCACCCGGATCGAGCTGAACTCCGAGGCGCAGGTTCCCGGGATCGACAAGGCGAAGTTCAATGAGATCGCCGAGGCGACCAAGAAGGGCTGTCCGGTCTCGCAGGCGCTCGCCGGCACCGAGATCATCCTGAACGCCAAACTTCTGTAATTTGTTTTGATCGACGGGCGCTCCGTCCGGGGCGCCCGTTTTTTTCTACTCCCCTCGGTTCATTATTTTCTCTCCGCTCCCTGACGCTCGACCCCTGCTCCCGAGGGAAGCTCCAGCCGTTCCATTTTCCCCAGTTTGAGAAAGAGACGATCAAAGAGAAAGAGGTGAATCGCCACCGGGATCGAGGCGAACGAAGGGAGGAGCGCTCTGGCCACGAACCGGACGATAAAGCTGACCGGCCCGCTCAGAAATCGAAAGACCTGAACGAACCGGCTCACCACCGGGACGAAGCCGAGGGCCAGAATCGCGACGGTCAGCAGAAGCCCTCCGATCGTCACCTGCCGGGCGAGTTGTGCCTGAACCCACGGTCCCAGCGCCTGCCAAAGTCCGAAGAGAATCGCGGCGAGAACCACCCCCGTCGCAACGGCGACCGGGACGCTTAGCCTAAAGATCTTCAGAACCAGTTGGCCCCCGACCTTGATCTGTTGACGGAACGCCGGGGTCGGTTTTTCCATCCACGGCGCGATCTTCAGAAAGCGCCAGGGGGGAGGATCGACCGGAGCGGAGAGAAGCTCTTGCAGTCCTTTGGTTTTTTGAAGCTCCTGCTCGCTCATCCGGTAGCCGTCGTACATCAGCGCAGACGCCTCCACGTCGCTGAAGGAGTCGAGGTCGGTCCGAATTTTCGAGACGAGGTCCTGCACCTCGCAGGCGACGCCGAAGCTCTCCGACGAGACCTCCGGTTGCCGCTCGTCCTTTTTTCCCTCGGCCGGTTTTCCGTCGGGGCCGATCCAGGAAAGCGCTTCCCCCGAAAGCCCCCTCAACAGATGCATGAAGGCGACCGGCGCATCTTCGTGCTGGATCAGCCGGAAGAGCTCCTCTTCCCGGACCCGGTCCATCAAGATGCTGTTCGCCCGGCCGAGGACCGCCGGGATCGTGGTCGGCGGCTGCTTCTCGTCGCGCATCTGTCCGCAGGCGTCGCTCACGACGAATCGGGTGCATCCCATGTCGCGCAGCGCCTCGATCCCTTGGTTGTCGTGCACCCCGCCGTCGACGAGCTGCACCCGGATGTCCTCCGGGTAGAGATCGCTGATCGCGAGCGGGGGAAAGAGGCCGGGGACGCAGGCCGACGCGGCGACGGCGATCCCCAGCTCGAAGCTCTGCTGTTTTTCGATGATCGCCTCGTAAGAAGGGGGACGCCGCAGGCGGAGGTTCTTATCGACTTCCTTCGCGATCGGTTTTTCCCGCGGCGGCTCTCCCATCCGGACCGCCTCGAACCGCCAGTTGTGGCCGGTGTTCAGGCTGGTGGCGTTGAGCAGCAGAACCGGCACCTTCGCCCGCCGTCCGCCGTTGTCGTTCTGGGGGTTGAAGTCCGGCTTGCCCTCTTTCGGCTGGATCTTCAGCTCCCGCATCTGGATCGGGGTGGTCCGGTCGGGATCGACGACCGGCCGGTAGAAGTGTTCGTCATACAATTCTCCGAGCCGATCGCTGCGGGAATAATTCGGGAGCGCCATCCGGAGCGACTTAAACGGGTTGAGAAAGGTCCGCATCCGGAGGTTTTTCTGGACGCCGCGCAGAAAATCTTCCTCCAGCCGCGCGACGATCGCGACATAATCCCCGTCGGTGATCTCGGCGTCGCGCTTCTGCTCCAGCAACCGTTTGACATGAAGATAGTAGAGCGCCCCGATGATCGATCCGCCGGAGACGGTCGAGATGATCTCCACGTGGCGCAGGAGGCCGAGCCGCGCCATCTGCGCCAATACCCCGATGTGAAAAAACGAGGCGCGAAAGCCGCCGCCTGATAATGCAAGGCCCAGGCGCTCCTCTTTTTTGGAATGAATCCCCTTTTCTTCTTTTTTCTCCATTCTCATCCTCCTTGATCACGGCAAAGCAGACCGAGCGCCGGGCGGTCTCTCCGTCATCTGCGCATCGCTTAAACGGATTTCCCGGCTGAACACGCACGCGCGTCGTAACCCCCGCCTCAAGGAGGCGGGGATTAGACGCGCAAATGTGCAGATTGTCATGGGCGAAGCCACCGCTCACATCGTTTGCAAAGCGAACCATACAAATAGATGTTTTCTCTTTTCGGGTCGAAGCCCGCTACTTGCAGCAGGGGCTTCAATATACCAAAACACGTCTTGAATCTCCAGGGGTTATTTCGCTTGAACTCCCGTAAGGAGAACCTCCCTCCGGCACCGAGGGTGTATCACGAACCGTCCCTCCTGATCCGGTTTTTTGCAAAAAGGGGAGCGGCCCGCCTGATCCGAGAGGATTTGGTTTGACAACCTTCCTCCCATGCGAATATCTTTAGAGGCTTTATCGACCATGACCGCCGACTCGGAGTCGCATGACGCAGAGAGTTCATTGTTTTGCTCGGTTCTTCTTGTTGATTCTGGCGCTCCTCGCCGCGGGGAAGGTGGAGGGACAGGAGCTGCCCAAACCCCCTCTGATCCCCCTTCCGCTTGGGGAGGGGAAGGTTACGATCGACGGCCTCCTGGATGAGCCGGTGTGGCAATCGGCGGCCGTGGCGACCCGGTTTGTCCAAAGAGAGCCGGTCGACGGCGCGCCCGCCGTCGCCGAATCGTACGTTCGCGTCGCGTATGACGGGAACAACCTCTACATCGCCGCCGATCTGCGCGATCCCGATCCCTCGTTGGTTTATGGAGACGAGCGCCAACGGGATGCTTCCTTTGATCGAAGCGACTCCTTCGCCGTGTTGATCGACACCTATCACGATCACCAGACCGGGTTCTTGTTCGAAACGAATCCCTTATCGGCGATCTCCGATGCTTTGGTCAGCCAAGATGGCGGGAAGATCGAGCGCGATTGGGACGGTCTCTGGGAGGTGGCGGCGCGGCGGACCGCGACCGGGTGGGCGGTCGAGTTCCGCATCCCCTTCTCAACCCTCCGTTTCCAGTCCGGCGCTTCTCAGATGTGGGGGATTCAGTTTTGCCGGCGTGTGCCGCATCTGAAAGAGGTCTCCTTCTGGAGCCCGGTGGCGCGGAATCAGACTTCCACCCAGGTTTCCTTGGCCGGGCATCTCACCGGCATCGAGGCGACCCAGCAAGAACACCGCTTCTCGATCAAGCCCTATGCGAAGGGGTCCTATCAGATAAGCCGGACCGATGCGCGCGATGCGTGGGACATCGATCACGATGCCGGCGGCGACCTACGGTATAAGTTCCGCACCAATCTTACGCTCGACCTGACCTACCGTACCGACTTCGCCGAAACGGAAGCCGACCTTTTCCAGGTCAATCTCACCCGCTTCCCCCTCTTTTTTCCGGAGAAGCGGGAGTTTTTTTTGGAGGGAAGTCACTTTTTCGGATTCGGCCTCGCGGGGCGCGTCCAGCCGTTCTTCAGCCGCCGGATCGGCCTCTCGCAGGGAGAGGTGGTGCCGATTCTCGGCGGGGGAAAGCTCACCGGAAAGATCGGACCTTACGGAATCGGCGCCCTCGCGATGCAGACCGAAGCCGATGAGGCGGCCGGTCTGCCGAAGGAGCGGTTCGGCGTGGTGCGGCTGACGCGCGATCTCGGCGTGCGTTCCAACGTCGGTTTCATCGCCACCGATCGGACCGCGCTCGGAGAATCGGCGGGCCAAACGGTCGGTTTGGATACGACCCTCTCGCCGAACGAACATCTTACCGCCGACGGCTTCTGGGCCCGCTCCGGCGGCGAGGCGGAGGCGGCGCCGGGCCAGGTTCATTTCGAGGAGATCAACTGGACCGACCCCTTCTGGCGGATCAATTTCAGCCACCTTCGGATCGATGAGCGCTTTGACCCGGCGGTCGGGTTCGTGAGGCAGTCCGATCTCGACGAGAGCTACGGCTATATTGACGTCCGCCCGCAGCCTGCGACGGGGCCGGTCCGGGAATACGGTTTCAAGACGGAGATGACCTACCAAATGGAAACCGGCGGCGATTTCCTTTACCGGAGTCATTACCAGCGGGCGCAGGCCAACTTTCACTCCGGAGAATTTATCCTCGTCAGCGTCGATCCGCAGCGGGAGCGGCTTCCGGACGATTTCGAAATCCGCCCCGGCATCGTCATCCCGGCGGGGACCTACCATTACACGCAGTACAACGCCTATCTCAACAGCGATGTCCGTCGGCCCTACTCCGGCGTCCTTTCTCTCCTTTGGGGCGGATTCTACGACGGCGACAAGACCTCCCTGGTTCTCGATCTCACCGCGGCCCCCGCGGAGGGGGTAAAGCTCGGCGTGGGATGGGAGAAGGATTGGGTGCATCTGCCGCAGGGAGACTTCACTGCGCAGGTCGTCAACGGCGACATTGCGTGGTCGCTGACGAACGC
>JAHFEM010000241.1 GCA_023248505.1 Nitrospirota bacterium | reverse complement strand
GCTGCCCCGGCTGGAACCGGGTGATCGTCCACACGACCGACGGCGGGGCGACCTGGATTTATCAAAACGAGCTGGCGGAATTCGGGGGACTCGGCGGGAGCGGCCGATACCATGATCTTCGTCTCATCGGCCATTTGGGCTGGGCGGTCGGAGAGATCGGCGCGGTCCTTCGGACCACCGATCATGGCGCGACCTGGAAGCAGGTCACGAACACCGGCGCCGGGAGCGTCTCCCTCTGGGGCATGGCCTTCCCCGACCCGCAGAACATCTGGATCGTCGGCTCCAACGGGTTGATTCTGCACAGCGGCGACGGCGGGACCTCCTGGGTGAAGCAAAACAGCAACACCCCCCAGCGCCTCTAACGGGTCTGGTTCGTCGATGCCTTCTTCGGCTGGGCGGCGGGGCATCTGGGGGTGGTTCCGAAGACGACCAGCGGCGGGAACTAATCCGCGAGACGGTCCGGGGTGACGCACGCGTCGCTCCGGCCACAGGCTTCGACCGATTGCTGCGAGGAGCGTTGGAACATCGCTTCCCAGATTGAAGCCGTTTCTTCTTGGAAGAGAAGATCGGCGTCTCCCGGCAAGATCCGCCAATCGCCGCGATCAATTTCTCTTTGAAGCTGGCCGGGCGCCCATCCGGCGTAGCCGGAATAGACCCGGAAGCGATCCTGGGGGTTGCCGCGGCTGATGAGGCGGGTCGCTGTTTCAATCCGCGGAGCGACATACACTTTTTCAAAAACCGGGAAGGCCAATTCGGGCGGCATCTCGGTTCGGAAGAGGAGGATCACCGCTTCGCGCTGGACGGGCCCCCCGATGAAGAGCGTCCCCGGTTGTTTTTCAAATTCCTTGATGGCGGGAAAGGCGCGAAACAGCGGCGTCTCTGTCGGCCGATTGATGACGACCCCCAACGTTCCCCCCGGTCCGTGCTGCGTGATCAGCACGACCGTTTTGGAAAAATTCGGGTCGGTCAGCCGAAGATCCGCGATGAGAAAAACCCCCTTCTCGATCCGCTTCTCTTGTCGGGCGGGAAAAAGAAAATATCGATTTTCTTCCGCTTGAAGAGGCGGTCGGTTTTCCATCTTCCCTTCGGCGCCACTCCGGGGCGGGATCGCCGCCCAGAAAATAGACACCACAAAGGGTATCGAGAGGAAGATCATCCGCCGGCCGGACAGGCTCCTTCTTCGTCTGGGTTTTGCCGATTTGTTTACCCGGTCGTTTGGGCGGCTGAAAAGCTTTGGGTGGCCCACTCCAGTGCCTTCCGATAGAGGGGGGGGATTTCATTTTCTTCGATCCGGTTCTTGGCCGCCAGCTCTGAGAATAAATCCCAGTTCCCCTGTTCATAAGAGAGCATCAGCTCAAAGATATCGCGAAGCTGTCCTTTCTCTCCCATGAGGGCGGCCTTGATGTCTTCCGCGATCGGCATGTCGGCAAGGACATCGAGGAGCGGGCGATCGATAATGGCGTCGATTAAGGAAAAGATCCCCATCAGAAAGAGATCCTGTGCGCGTTCGGAGAAGCGGACCGCCGGCGCCAGCACCTCCAAGTATCTTCCCCTCAAAATGGCCTGGAAGACCAGCTCATTTGGCTTGTCCTTCGCCATGTTCGACAGAGAGATGAACGAGGCCCAACGCTTGAAGTCGCTTTCCCCCAACATGACGAGGGCATGTTTGATCGAGCGGATTTCGACCCGCCAGCCGAAAAAAGCGGAGTTGATATACCGGAGGAGTTTGTAGGACAACGACATCTCCGTCTTCATGATCTCCTCAAGCTTCTCATAATCGAGGTGGGGCCTCTGGATCTCCTGGAGAATTCGGAGATAGTTCAGTTTGAAGCCGGGAATCTCCTTGCCCGAGATAATGACCGGTTTGCTGAAGAAATAGCCCTGGAAGTAGGAATATCCCATCTGCATGGCCTCTTGGAAGGCCTCGCGCGTTTCCAGTTTTTCCGCGGCAAGCTGAATTCCCCGGGGCGCAAATCGTTCGACCAACGCCTTCTGCTCATCCTTTTTTGTCGCCAGAAAATCGATTTTGATGATGTCGGCCAACGCCACGAGCGGTCGGTACCGCTCCTCGTCAACGAAGTCGTCGAGCGCGATCAAGTATCCCGCTTTTTTCAATTTTTGGCACGCGGCTAGGACTTCCGGATCGGGCTCGACCGTTTCTAAGATCTCGACGACCGCCATTTCACGGGGAAGCAGGGCGATATACCCGTTGACGAGCATCCCGCGGGTTGCATTGATGAAGGCCCTCTTCCCACCGGTGATGGTGTCGATTCCGAGGATAAAGAAGCTGTCGAGGGCGACTTTGTTCGAGGCGTGGTCGAGGTCGGCATGGTTGAAGATATTCTCCAGACTGGAACGAAAGAGGAGTTCATAAGCATACACCTGCTGTTGTCGATCGAAAATAGGTTGACGGGCAATGAAGATTTCCAATGCGTCTTCTCCTCCGCAGGATTGCTTCAACGGATATCATGGAATCGGAGAGGGGTCAAGCTGAAACGCCGGTGAAGTCCGATCTCAAACCGGATGGGGTCTCCGCTACAGCGCTTGCGGCTTTCCGAGTAGAAACCCTTGCGCAAGATTGATCTCCATCTCCTGAACGACACCGAGCTCTTCTTCCGTTTCAATCCCTTCGGCGATGATCCCGGAGGTTTCATAATTGCGGAGGGTTCCCACCAGCTCTTTGAGGAATTGCCTAAATGCCCTTGAGGCGACCGCCTGGAGAATGGCCGACCGATCGATTTTGATGTAATCGGGAACGAGCTGGGAGATGAAGGGAAGCGAGATGAAACCGGCCCCGAAATCATCCATGGCAAACTTGAATCCCTGCTCTTTCCATTTTCGCGCGATCTGAAGGCGCTGCTCGATATTCCGGAGGGCTTCCGATTCGGAGATTTCCAGGATCAGGTCGATGTCGTGCGGCTTCGGGAGGGTGCCGAGCTGATCGAGAAGGTTAAAATCGACGTTGATGAAAACCCGCTGCAGATGAAGTCTCTCCGCCTCCTTGAGTTGCGAGTGGAAACAGATCCGCTTGAACTCGCTCAGCTGACCGATGGCCTGATATTTTTTAAAGAGATCGAGGATGCTTAACTTCCCTTGTGGATCCCGACCCAGGGCCTCATATCCGATAATCTGACGTGAAGAGATCTCGATGACCGGCTGGAAGACCACCTTCACGGCGCTCTCATCGAGATCATACTCTTTATCGCCGATATGAATTTTATCGCCCCCTTTTTTTGCGATGTAGAGGGAGCGGTCGGCCATATTGATCAACTCATCGATTGTCCGGCCGTGCTCGGGATAGAGGGCGATGCCGATGCTGATATCGAGCGGGATATCGACCGCCTTGCCGATGTTGAGGACCCCTTCCCGGATCCGGCTTGCCGCCGTGAGGACTCCGTCGCGGGTCGTTTTCGAAAGGACCACGACGATTTCATCTCCGCCCCAGCGGAAAATCAGGTCGATGCCGCGCGTGGAGTCGAGGATGCTCACCGCCACCTCTTTCAGCACTTTATCTCCGACCTGATGACCCAAGGTGTCATTCAACAGCTTGAAGAAATCGAGATCGCACATCAAGATCGCCAGAGCGTGTTTCTCCCGGCGGGCGCGCGCAATCTCATCTTCGGATCGCTGGTCGAAGTAGCGGCGGTTGTAAAGACCGGTGAGCGAGTCCCGAATCGCCTGCTCCTGCAAAGCCTTTTCATTCCGACGGCGTTCGGTGATATCCCGGAAGCTCCAGACCCGACCGACCCCTTCCCCAATCTGTTGCGGCTTGGAATAACGCTCAAAAGTCTTTCCATCCTTAAACTCCAAAATATCATAGCTCTCCGCGTCGGGCCGGGCGTAGAGTTCCCGGACTTTCGCGATGAAGCGCTCGGGTTCTTTCAATTGTTCGAGGACATAATCGAGCGCTTGATGATCATCTCGGGAGGCGACGACGGAAGGAGGGATCTGCCACATCTCGACGAATTTTCGATTGAACGTCCTTATTTTGCCTTCTCGGTCGACCACAAGGAGTCCGTCCGTTGTCGACTCCAGCGCGGCGTTCATCAGCGAAAGGGCGGCCTTGAGCTCCTCCTCGATCTGTTTTCGGTCGGAGATTTCATTTTCCAAGGTCTTTGTTTTGTTTAGGATGCGCTGCTCCGCCGCTCCATTCGACCGCCGGCCCTCCTCTTTTGCCGCCGCGGTCTCACGTTGCGCCGTTCTCCAGGCGGCGACAAGAAAGGCGATCAGAGCGCCTTGAAGAAAAAAGAGGCCGCCATGCAGAATACGCCCCGGCTCCGGAAGGGGATTATCCGGGCGGAAGATCCCCTCTCCGCCGGCGAGGGCTGATAAAAATGAGGCGAGTAAACCCGGTCCGATCCCTCCGAACCAGGTACTGATCAGGGTCGTTGCAAAGAGCAGAAGAAAGGAAGTCTCTGGGCCGACGAGGGAGACCAGAATTAATTTGAGGGGAAGCGAGAGCGCAGCGACGGAGAGCGCAAGCCCGTATCGATAGACGGAATTTTTATAAGTTGTCATTTTCTTTGGGCAAAGTTGGTCGCAAGTTGCTTTCAAGTATATCGGTTAAACGCGTTTCGTCAAGAAGCGACAAGAAGCGAAAAGAGGAGCGGGAAAAGCCGGCGGGATCGATCCTTGCCGGGCGATTCGTCTGCTGAATCAAAGGGGGTGTGAGACGATCATCGCCTTTTCT
>JAHFEM010000240.1:2406-4696 GCA_023248505.1 Nitrospirota bacterium | reverse complement strand
GGTCGAGCCCGAGATCGACCAGGACATCCTTCGCTACCCGCCCACCTCGGTGCGCCTACCGACCATCGCCTTCCCCGCGAAAACGAGCAGGACCGTCAATAGGGTCAAGAAAAAGGTTGTTTTGAGTGCGTTCACGTAGATACCTCCTTATGGGTGAAGAACAGTCCGTTCCTGGATCGGGTGACCCGCCGCATACTCCTGGGCGGTCATCCTCCGGCCCCCTTCCGGCTGCAATTCATTGATTAAGATATAACCCATCCCCGCCGCCACTTCAAGTCCTTTCTCGGAAAGCCGAAGGATCTCACCCGGTTGGCCGTATCCCCCCTCCCGGCTCCCGATCTGAAGCTTTGTGACCTTCCAGCGCTTTCCCTGATAAAAGGTCGCCGTTCCCGGCCAGGGCTCCACTCCCCTCGCGCGATTGAAGATCGCCTCGGCGCTCTCTTCCCAACGGATAATGCCGTCCTCTTTTTTAAGAAGCGGCGCGAGGGTCGCCTCCGAATGATCTTGCGGGATCGGCGTCAGCTTCCCCTCTTTCAAGAGCGATAAGGTTTCGATCAACACCGAAGCGCCAACCTTCGCCAGACGGGGGGCAAGCGTCGCCGCCGTCCCATCCGGCTCGATCGGAACAGGACGCCGGAGCAGCATCGGCCCCGTGTCCATCCCGGGGTCCATCTGGATGGTCGTGATGCCGGTCTCTTGCTCCCCTCGGATGATCGCCCACTGTATCGGAGCGGCGCCCCGATACTTTGGAAGGAGCGAGCCATGGACATTGATGCAACCGAAGCGCGGGATCTTCAAAACCGACTCCGGGAGGATCTGACCGAAGGCGACGACGATAATGACATCGGGATTCAGTTGCGCGAGTTGTTGGATGAATGCCGGATCTTTCCGGATCCGCTCAGGCTGGAAGACCGGAACCGACCGCTTCAGGGCGGCCGTTTTGATGGGGGGCGCGGTTAGGACCTCGCCCCGGCCCTTCGGACGGTCGGGCTGGGTGACGGCGGCGATGACCTGTTCAGATTCGGCGAGCGCCTCGAATGAAGGGAGGGCGAAGTCGGGGGTCCCCATGAAGATAACGCGAAGCCGCGGTGAGTCCGGTGTCGGCATCTCAAAAAGACTCTCCCTGCTTCAGCATTTTCTTGAACTTGCGGAAGAAGATATCTTTTTTAAGACTGCTGAAGCGCTCGACCATCACAAGGCCGTTGATGTGGTCGACCTCATGTTGAAAAAGACGGGCCAGAAGTCCTTCCCCTTCGAGACGGATCTCTTTTCCTTCACGGTTGAGCCCCTTGAGCAGCACCCGATAGGCCCGCTTCACCTTTTCGTGATAGCCCGGAATGGAAAGACAACCCTCATCCGAAACTTCTTCTCCTTCCATCTCCAGGATCTCCGGATTGAGGACGACCTGTGGTCCTTTGCGGGTCACCGGTTCCTCCTCCTGAACCGAAAGGTCATAAACAAAGAAACGGCGGGAATCCCCCACCTGAGGGGCCGCCAACCCCAGGCCGGGCGCGGCATAGAGCGTCTCGATCATCTCATCGATTCGCGTCTGCAACGCACCATCGACCTCTCGGACTTCTTCAGCCCGCTTGAGCAGGACCGGGGCCGGGTATTTTACAATTTCCAGGATAGCCATGATCGCTCCCAAATAAATCTGAAAGAAAAATTATACTGGCTCTCTCCGGCCCAAATCAAGCTCTTTCTCAGCGATTACCACTGCCGACCGTACCCGTAACCCTGTCATTCTGAAGCGGAATCCCATCAGGGTGCTTTTATTTGATTGCAAATCCGCACCGACCCGTATTAGTATTTACGACATTCCAGAGGACAATAACCTGATCGAGCGCCTTCTGAGCGGCTCTCGCACCTGGAACGGATTCCAGGCAATATATTAACTCATCGAATCAACCCAGAATTGACGACGGAGGAAAGAGATGAAGCGTGTTCTCGTTGCAATCGGTATCGTCGCCCTCGCCCTCGGTTTCACAATTTCCCTTCATGCTGCAGAGAAGGGAAAGGGGGGAGGGAAAAAAGAAAAGAAGGGGATCAAAGAAATGTCCCAAGAAGAGCTGGTCAAGCTGGCGATGAGCGCCGCGCCCGATCATCTTTCAAAAGATGCGAGCGTTATGATTCCGGGCGCGGACGGCAAGATGGTCGAAGCCAAGAAGGGGACCAATGGATTCACCTGTATCCCGGATGTCGATGGGATGCCCGTCCCTGACCCCATTTGCTATGATGAGCAATCGGGAAAATGGGTCAATGACCTCATGAGCGGCGCGCCTAAACCGAC
>JAHFEM010000240.1:0-2396 GCA_023248505.1 Nitrospirota bacterium | reverse complement strand
AATACCGCCCCCGGCATCGCTTACATGGCCCGAGGAGGCTGGCATTTTGAAAAGGATGGAAAGATTCTCATGAAGAATGAGGAGGGAGCAAAAACGATGCAGGAGCCTCCCCATTGGATGGTCTTCTGGCCGTTTGACGCGAAGGCGAGCGGCCTCCCATCCATGCCGAGTAAATTGGGCAGCTACGTCATGTGGGATGGAACCCCCTATGCCCACCTGATGATCTATCAAGACCCCAAGAAGATGAAGTAACCCTCACCGCGGCTCATTTCGATTCGGTTGCCTCATACCTGCCGCGCCCGGCCGATCCAGGCAAAGGGCGCGGCAGGAAAAGCCTGCCGCCGAGCGCTTGGAATCAACGCCGTTTGGAGTTCGCCTCCTTCGTCCGATCCCGTCCCTCTTCTTTCAGCAATTTCTGAATGATTCTCTTCCCGGCCTCCACGCCCGGCTGATCGAACGGATTGATCCCATACAGCTTTCCTGCAAAAGCGGTCTGAAACTCAAAAAAGTAAAAGAGCGCTCCCAAATAATAGGGATCCACCTCCGGGAGAATGAGTTTGCAATTCGGTCGGCCTGCCTCCACGAGCGAGGCTTCGATCGCGCGCTGTTCGATCTTGAGAAGATTGCCCAGCGTGTGGCCGGCCAGCAATCCCATCGGACCGTTGGATCGAACCGTCGGAAAGGGAAGATCCTTTCCAAACGACTCCACCACCAAAAACTGAATCGTTTTATCGGCCGGGCCTTCCATGTAGAGTTGAAGCTGAGAATGTTGATCGGTGGCTCCCACCGCAACGACCGGAGTCTGTCCGACGGAAATCCTCTTGCCGCTGATATCCTTTTCCTTTCCCAAGCTCTCGGCCCAGAGTTGGGCGAACCACTGGGCCACCCCGACCAATGCTTCCGAATAGGGCATCATCACCAGGATATTCCTCCGCTTGACCAGGTAAGCCCAATGATGAACGAAGGCCCCCCAGATTGCGCTGTTTTCATGAGGCGGCGCCTTTTGAAACTCCTGATCCAGATCGGCCGCCCCTTGAAGCATCAAGTCGATGTCGATCCCGGACACGGCGGCCGGGAAAAGCCCCACGGGCGTTAAAACAGAAAATCGACCGCCGACCGACTCCGGAATCTCCAGGGTGGAGTATCCTTCCTTCTGTGCGATTTCCCGGAGGGTCCCTTTTTTGGGATCGGTGGTCGCGATAAAATGCGCTGCGCCTTTCTCCTTCCCGACCTTCCTGTAGATCCATTTCTGAAGGAGAAGAAACTGCGCCAACGTCTCGACGGTCCCTCCCGACTTGGTCACCACATTGACTGCGGTCTTAGAGGGATCGAGCAGCTCGAGCAGAGACACGATCTCGGAGGGATCGACATTATCGAGAAAAAACATTCTCGGGCCGCCCCGCTCTTTTCTCGAAAGCAAGTTGTAGTAGGGAGAATGCAGCGCCTGCTGGACGGCGATGGGGCCCAGCGCCGATCCGCCGATCCCCAGGAGGATGAAATTCTCAAATCGCCCCTGGACCTTCTTCGCCAGCGCTTTAATTTTATCCGTCGACTGATAGGGAAGATCCAGGAATGCAAGATGGCCCTTCTTCCGATCTTCCCGGAATGAGCGATAGAGCTCCTCAAACAGGGGGAAGGCGCGCGAGCATTCTTCTTCCCCCATACCGTGCATCGGCCCAATCCGATCCGTCATCATATTTTTGAAATCAAATATCAGGGATAGAGCGCGCTTCATGTTTCCTCCTCAGAGATTCAATCTTGACTTCACTCTTTCCTTCTGTTAGGATGCATTTGCGGGGTGGAGCAGTCTGGTAGCTCGTCGGGCTCATAACCCGAAGGTCGTCGGTTCAAATCCGGCCCCCGCAACCAATTAAACCATTTGAACATTTGAAGGTTAGCTGAAAAGCTAACCTTTTTTATTTTCCCGAAATCCAAAATAAAAACAGGGATCCCCGCTCCACATCCCCTCCCCTTCTGATTCGAGTCGCCCATCATCGCATCGGATCGGACCTCGATAAAAAGAGGCCGACCCTTCCTCATTGCGCACACTATAGAATAATGTTCCGAATGATTCAACGAAAAAGCGCACGTAATCATACCGAGATCACCCAACGGGTTGATCTAAATCAAGATCACGCGTCTTGAACACGCATAGCGCGTCTTACCCCGCAGCTTGCTGCGGGGTAAGACGCGCGATTCAAATGCGTTTTTTCTCCTTTCGGGTCGAAGATTCTCCGAAGCTTGCTTCGGAGAATCTTCAATTTCGAATGGATGCGCCGCGGCCTGGGAAGATCGCGATGCGAAACCGTTTCATCGGACATGTCGCCGGAAAATCATCCTGATCGGTTTCCGCGCGGAGCGATTCGGAGGCTCAGGAGCCTCCACCGGGATGGGCC
>JAHFEM010000239.1 GCA_023248505.1 Nitrospirota bacterium | reverse complement strand
AGCCGAAATACTACGGCCAGAGCAAAGAGGGAAAAGAGGCCGAGACGAATTACAAGCTCGGAACGCAGCTTCCCTACATGTTCATCATGAACCGGATGGCCCACTACCTCAAGGTCCTTCAGCGCGAGCAGATCGGAAGCTGGAAAGAGCGGGTCGATTTGGAGAAAGAGCTGAACAAGTGGATCGGCCAGTATGTCTCCGATCAAGACGTCGTCGATCCGGCGGTCCGCGGACGGCGCCCCTTGCGCCAGGCCGAGATCACCGTCAGCGACGTGGAGGGAGATCCGGGCTGGTATAAGGTCGATATGAAGGTCCGCCCGCACTTCAAGTATATGGGCTCCTTCTTCACCCTCTCGCTGGTCGGGAAGCTCGATAAGAAATAACGGCCGGTTTCCGGAAATCGGAATCCTATTTTGAAATCGAGAATAGGGAGCGTCACGGGGATCTTCCCGACGAAGATCCCAAAGAGAAAGGCCACTCAGAATGGAGGAAACGCGGATTGAATGCCGCCGCTCCTCTATTCGACAGATGATCCGAAACGGTATCCCCTTTGCATTATGAGCCGATCGGGTTTCGAGAGAGTTCCAAAGAGAGAGATCGCACAAAACTTCAACCAAGGAGGAAATGACCATGCCGATGCCAGCACACATGACCCTAAAGGGAGAAAAGCAGGGGGACATCAAAGGAAACTGCACGATGAAAGGCCGGGAAGGAACCATCCTGGTTCAAGCACTCGATCATGAGATTCGCATCCCGACCGACATTCAAACCGGTTTGTCCGCCGGAAAACGTATTCACGGCGCGATGAAGGTCGTGAAGGAATTCGACAAAGCTTCTCCCATGCTCTATCAGGCCCTCTGCACCGGGGAGCATTTGACCAATGTGACGCTGAAGTTTTACCGGGTCTCGATGAAAGGGACCGAGGAGCAATACTTCACCATCACCCTGGAAGATGCCGTGGTGGTCTCCATCCGACCCTGGATGCCGAACTGTCTCGACAAATCGATGTCTTCTTACGGTCATATGGAAGAGCTCGCCTTCACCTACAGAAAAGCGTCTTGGAGACATGAGATCGATAAGACCGAGGCGCAGGACGATTGGGTTGTTCCGATCGAGTAGCGGGGTTTTGAGAAATGGCGCGTGAAAAGTCCCTGTTGGAGCGGCTTGCCGATCCAACAGGGTACCGTGCATTAACAGTTGAAGAGAATACGCAGGAGCTGGCCGATTCCATCTTGCGTCATCTCCGGAATATGCTCAACACCAAGCAGGGCCATTCGTTGACCCAGCCCGAGTATGGGATGCCCGATGTGACTGAGTTTATCCAGAACCTTCCGGAGATGGTCGAGGTGGTCCAGCGGGGAATCCGAAATTCGATCGAAAAGTTCGAGCCGCGTCTTAGAAACGTCACGGTGACCTACGTTCCTTCACAGGACATCGCGACGAACATCCGGTTCGAGATCACGGCCGAGCTGGTGACCGAGCGGGATGAGGCCTCCGTCTGGTTCGAAACGGCGGTGACGCCGACGGGCCAGATCGAAATCCGGGGCTAGCGGCGGCAATCATAGCAAGGAGGGGGAACAATGGCCGGGAAAAAAGTATGGGTAACCTGGTTGCCGGCGGCGAAGGAAGCGCCCCAGCCTGAAGGGGCTTTAAAAGCGCTGACGACCGTGGGGTTGCAGGTGAGCGGATCTCCCTGGATCGATGATCTGGAGAAGATGGCCTGGTATGACCTTGGCACCACGCTTCAAGATTCGGCCCAGGCCGATCTCTGGCTGATCGCCGGAAGAGGAGAAGATTTCCGGTCGGCGAGATATTGTTATGGATTGTCGCTGGTCGCGGCGATGGCGCGGGACGGCCGTGGGACCGGCTTTCCCATCGTCTGCCTCAGCTTAGACACGGCTCCCGAAGCCGAGACGATGCCGACCCTCCTGCGCGGGCTCCGGTTTCTTCCGGCCGCCGATTCCGGCTGGGCCGCGAAAATTGCGGCGTCGTTCCTGAGAAAGACCGAAGGCGCGGCATGGGACTTCCGTTTGAGCGCGACCGGCCATCCTTATATCGGACAATGGTTCGAGGTCGGGCCGCGCGAGGGAGAGTGGCAGGGAGTGATGTTCGGCGTCAGCGGCGAGGGGAAAATTGCCCATCATCTCGTCGGCCCGAAGGGCCAGCTTCCCGAGAAGAGCGTGCTTGAATATGCGACCCAGGGGATCCAGGCCGAGGTGAGCGGCGTCGAGTACACCGCTTGTTCGGTGCAGAATAAGATCGGCCCGAACGATTCGTACTACATCAAGGTCGAAGGGCATCCCTCCAAGCTGATGTTCGGCAGCCATCCCGGAACGGACCAGGCGGAAGTGACGATTGTGGAATTAAAATAAAGCGATCAGCTGTCAGCGCTCAGCTTTCAGCTTGAAGCTCTTAAATCTTTAGCTGACCGCTGAAAGCTGATCGCTGACAGCTTCTTTTAGGATCTTTCATGCCCTTTAACAAATACTATCAAGACGAGCTGACGTTTCTTCGGGAGATGGGGCGGGAGTTTGCGCGGGCGTATCCGGCGGCGGCCCCCTTCCTGGCCGACCGGGGGAGCGATCCCGATGTGGAGCGGCTGTTGGAAGGGTTCGCTTTTCTGACCGGCCGCATTCGCCAGAAGCTCGATGATGAGTTTCCCGAGCTGGTCCATGCGCTCATGAGTCTCCTCTGGCCGCATTATCTGCGGCCGATTCCGTCGATGTCGATCGTCGAGTTTACCCCCATCACCGGGGCGGTCCGGGAGCGGCAGCCGGTTCCGCGCGGGACCGAAGTCGCCTCGCTTCCGGTCGAGGGGATCCCCTGTCGATTCCGCACCGCCTTTGACCTCGATCTTTATCCTTTCAGCATAGAGGAGGCGCTTGTCCAGACCCTGCCCGACGGACGATCGGCTCTGCGTCTTCGATTCAAGCTGAGTCCGGGAACGACCCTCTCTCAGGTTCGCCTCGACACCCTTCGACTCTTCCTTCACGGCGATCCGGCGTACACCCTTTATCTCTGGCTCTGCCGCTCTGTCTCCGAGGTTCGGGTCCGCGCCATCGTTCAGGGAAAACCTTCTGAAGAAAGCACCCTCCCTCCCAGCCGGATCGAGGCGGGGGGATTCTCCGAGGAGGAGGCGCTTCTTCCGTATCCCAAAGGAGCGTTCGACGGCTATCGATACCTCCAGGAGTATTTTACTTTTCCGGAAAAATTTCTCTTCACGACGTTGACCGGTCTTCTTCCGGTGACCCGAACGATGAAGGGGGAAGGGTTCGAGATCGATTTTGTCTTCTCGCAGCCTCCGGCCGCCTCCCTTCACATCACCCGGGAGAATATCCGTCTCTTCTGCACGCCGGTGGTCAACCTCTTTCAGATGGAATCCGATCCGATCCGGATCAACCACCAGCGGGTCGAATATCCGATCCGGCCCGCCGGAGCAAGTCCGATCCAGTATGAAACTTATTCGGTCGATCGGTCGGTGGGGTGGCTCCGGGGGACGGCGGAAGAGCAGGAGTACCCGCCGTTCGTCTCCTTCCAGCATCACCTCGGACCGGCGGGGCGCCGGCTCACCTATTATCAAACACGGCTTCGGGGCGCGGTCGTCGGAGACGGAACCGACACCTCTGTTTCGTTCGTCAACGGGGAGCAGACGACCGTGGTGCCGCCGACGGAGACCGTTGTTTTCCATCTCACTTGCACGAATCGCGCGCTCCCCGGAAAACTTCGGGTCGGAGATATCCAGACACCGACCGACCGCTCGCCGGAGTTCGCCCGCTTCCGGAATATCACCAAGGTTTCCCCCGCGATCCGGCCTCCGGTGGGGGGGGATCTTTACTGGCGGTTGATCTCGCATCTTTCGCTCAACTATACGTCTCTCTCCAGCGTCGAAGCCCTGCGCGGGATTTTGGAGCTCTATAATTTCCCGTCGCTCTACGACCGGCAGGCGGGCCGGGCCAACGAACGCCGGCTGGAAGGGATCATCGGGATCGAGAACCGGGGGGAGGATCTTCTCTTCCGCGGGGCGCCGGTCCGGGGAATCGCGACCGCTCTGGCCATGAAGGAGGATCACTTCGACGGGGAGGGAGATCTCTTCCTTTTCGCGACGGTGTTGAACGAGTTTCTCTCGCTTTATGTCTCGCTTAATTCCTTCAGCCGGTTGACGGTGAAGGGGGTTCAACAAGGAGAGGTCTATTCATGGCCGCCGAGGATCGGTCGACAGTCGGCCCTTTAGAGGGGCGGCCGTTTGAGGAGGCCGAAAAGTTTTCATTCTTTCAGCTCGTCCGGCTGCTGGAGCGATACCACCAGCCGCGGGCGCGCGTGGGGGGCGAAGGACCGGCCTCGGGGGAGATCCTCCGATTCCGGCCGGACGCGTCGCTCGGCTTTCCCGCCTCCGATGTGGTTTCGGTGGAGGAGATTCCGGCGGCCGAGGATCAGCCGGCCCGCGTTCGAATCACAACAAGCTTCCTCGGCCTCTACGGGAGCACCTCTCCCTTGCCGATCTTTTACACGGAGGAAATGCTTCGCCGGGACCCCGAGGAAGATCCGGTCCGGGCCTTCATCGATCTTTTTCACCATCGTCTTCTCTCCCTCTTCTACCGCTGCTGGGAAAAGTACCGGTATCACATTCAATTCGAAGAGGAGGGGAAGGACGAATTTTCCCGGCGGATGTTCGGCTTCATCGGTCTCGGCACCGCCGG
>JAHFEM010000238.1 GCA_023248505.1 Nitrospirota bacterium | reverse complement strand
GTGTAGGTTTTCGCATCGATGACCGACACCGTGCCATCGGCCCGGTTGGTCGCGAAAAGATGCTCCGCCTCGCCATCGTGCTCGTGGAGTCCCATCACCCGGCCGGCGGTCGTCGATCCGACACCGATCTCCTTGGTCTGCGTCAGGGTCGGCAAGGCGGTGGTATCGAAGACCCGGATGACGTTGCTCTTCTGGCTCGCCTTCTGGGCGGCATTTCCTGTGGCGGCGGAGGCGACATAGAGCTTCGATCCATCCGATGTGAAGGCGAGATCGCCGGGGTGGAAATCGAGGAATTCATTCTGCGTGAAGCTGCTGTCGGCCGCGTCGATGACCGTTAACTTCCCGGTCACGTGGTCCGGATTGGATTGCGTGTCGGTCCCGCGGACGAAGATAAACCGGCCGTCCGGGGTGATGTAGGTCGCGCCGGCGAACCCGATGTCGAGGGTCGCCTCGATGGCGAGGCTGGTCGGATCGATGACATTGACCGTTCCGTAATCTTCGTTGTTGTTGTAGATCTTCCCGCTGGCCGGGGAGAAGAACATCCCGTGAGGACCGGCCCCGTTTGGCGTGGCCGGATCGGCGTCGCAGGTTTCTTTGTTGGGATCGCAGAGATCGATCGTTCCGATCACCGTGAGATAGTTGGCCGAGGCCGGATCGTTGTCGATCACCGAGATGGTTCCATCTGGGTTGTTGCTGATGAAGGCGCGGAGAGGCGCCGCGGGAGCGTCCGTCTCCGGATAGCTAAACGCCGCTTTGTGATGGCCCTTTCCCACGCAGATCGTGGCGAGGACCTCCCCGGCGTTCCCTTCCGCGTCGCCTCCTTCGTCGTGGTTCTGGATGACCGAGACCGATGCAGCGGAGGCGGTGTTGCAGGCCGAGGTGACGGTATCGACCCCCGTAGCCGAGTCTCCATCATTCAACACCCAAATCCGTGTCCCCTCGGGGTCCCGATGGATGTGAACCGGCCGCTGGCCAACCGCGATGAATTTGCTGAAGACCGCGGTCGCCCCGACCGGATCGAGGGCGGCAGTCTGATTGGTGCTCCCCATGTTCACGAAGATATGGTTCCTGGTCGAGCTGGCCATATCCCCGACGCTGGAGAAGAGGTCGATCGGGTCGGCGAGGGTCTCTCCCGCGTCGCCATGCTCGATGACCGAAACCTTTCCGTTGGTATTGCCGACGAAGACCCGGGCCTCCACCCCGGGAGGGGCGCTCGCACTCTGAGAGAGGGAGGCCGGGGGATTCGACTGGCTGCCGCAGCCGGTGAGTGCAAAAAGGGACGAGACGAAAAATGAAGCGAACCATAAAAATCTGGGGTTGAATCGTGTTGAATGCATTAGGCTTCCTCCAAAAAGCTTCAGATTAAAAAACATGCGAGATCCCAAAGATCAGGCCGTAGCGCGGCACCAGGTTGACGTCGTTGACATATTGATAGACGGGCAACTGCAGATGCGTGTAGAGCGCGGTGTTCGGCGAGGCCTGGACGGTGATTCCCGGCGTGATGTAAATCCATCTTCCGCCGGTGCTCGGGACGGTCTGGCCGTGGAATTCGTCATGCGGCGCTTGTCGCCCGTTGACCTGAAGGGAGGCGAGGACCTTTTCATTCAATCGGTGGCTGAGACCGGCATTGACGATCCAGGTGCTGCCGAGCCGATAGTCGAGGGGATTCTCGGTGGTGTACTGATAGGAGGTGGAGACGAAGGCGTCGAGCTCATGGGGGATGACTTGATAAGCATAATAGAGCGACGCCAACGGGTCCCAGGAGCCGGTGCCGGGCTGGAGGGTCGGCTCGTTGATCTCGCCGTCGTGATCTAGCAGTTTGTATTCGCCGGTCGGCGCCTTGATCCCGAGCCCGCCGACGAGAAGATGCTTGGTGCTGATCCAGAGGGCATATTTTCCGACCAGGCGAAGATCGCCGAACCCGGCGGTTCCGTCTTGCCGTGTAAATTCTCCCGGGACATGCGCATGTTCGTGGGTTCGATTGTTCATAAAGGGGACCGCCAGCATCCATGCGAATCGGGAGGTCACGCCGTAGCTGACGTCGAGCTGAGCCAGCTCGTTGTTCGTCCGGATCTCCCGATGGCCGTTGGGGACGATCTCGCCGTTTTCAAAATCGATCCGCGGGACCAATGCGTCCGATGCGGAATGGCTCCCGCGGTGGACCTGATCCATCGGGATCCATCGATATGAAAGATCCAGTACCCATTGACCGGGCGAGGCGATCCCCTCCTGGGTGCCGGTGACGAGGAAACAATTCGCCGATCCGCAGCTCGCAAGGGCCGTCTTCGCCCCCGACCATGCGATCAGCGCGGCCAGAAGCGCGATGTTCCATACAAATATCCGACGCATGAAAACTCCTTTCTCAGAGTGGCTCCAGAGCGCGCCGATACCGAATCGGACCGGCCGAGCGACGGCGCGCAGACGGTCTTTCCAGCGCGGCGCGTCCGGAATGGGAATGTGATTGAGCAGAACGATTTAGGCGTGGAGAAAGGGAGGAGGCCGAATGGTGTCGGCGGAGAGGAGGCCCCGCCGGGAGGGCGCTTCCGATCCGGCGATGGGGTTTTCGGAAGAGGGAATGAATGGCCGGTCGAAGGCCTGTTCCGGCGCGGCGACGAAGGCCGACGCGGCGCACATCCAGGCGCAGACGAACGAGGCGTGCCGCTTGGCATGGTTCTCATGCTCCTCGTGGCTGAGGGCATGTCCCTCCACCCGGACGATGATCAGACCGGTCGAGAGAAGATAAACCAGCGTAAAGAGAAGGGCGATCTGTTTAAGCCGCACTCTGGACATATGCAAGCGCTCGATGGAACGCGCGATATTGCCATTTCAGGCAGATCACGGATGAACCGGGTCAAGAGCGGCCCCCATCAAGAAGCAGGCTCACTCACGGAAGGTCAACGCGGTTTAGACGGGAGGGGCCCGGCTCTGGCGCCGGAGCAAGGCGAGTTGAAGCGCAAACGGTTTGCCGAGAGCAAGAAGCATTCCGATAAAGGCCAGGGAGAGGGTCAGGGGAAGGGTTTGGGGCTGATCCGCAATGGTGCTCGCGCAGGCGAGGAGACAGGAGGCGGTGTGCGAGACGGTTCGGTCGTGATGGTGGGCCCGGCCCGTGGGGGAGTCGAAGGAGCAAACGGTCCCAAGGACCAAGGCCGTCAAATAAAATGCGGCGAGGAAGAGGACGATCTTCTTGGAACGAGGGCGAAGCATGGCCTATTCATACCGTCATTTAGTTTCGTTGTCAAGCTTTTTGCCCGCGGGGAGGAGCGGCCGCGGCGCGCGGCGTCGTTTGGTTTCCGGGTCGAATCATCCGAAAAAGGGATCTTCCGAGGGTGAGAAGCAGGAGGAGCAATCCGAAAGCGCAGACGATGGTCGCGCCGGTGGGGAGATCAAACCGGTAAGAGGCCCATAGTCCGAGGGCGCTCGAGACCCCTCCCAGGGTCCAACCCAAGGCGAGCCGTTTTCCCAGCCGCTCCGTGAAGAGCAGAGAGCCGACCGCCGGAATCACCAGATAGGCGAAGACCAAAAGGACCCCCGCCAGGCGAACGGAGCTGGTGACGATCAGACCGAAAGAAAGGTAGAAGAGAAAATCCCAAAGATAAACCGCTCTCCCCATTCGAGGGGTCTCCTCGGGCCTGAAACTGATCGCCAAAAAAGGTTTACGGAGGAGCCAATGGAATAAGCCGACGATGGAATAGAGCAGGCCGGTGCTCCAGAGGTCCCAGGGGGTGGCGGTGAGGATATTCCCCACCAGGATCGATCGGATGTGTTCCCCGCCTCCGGGGGCGCGATCCAGAACCAAGATGGAAGCGGCTGCGGACACGACATAGACAATCCCGATGATCGCTTCCTGAGGAACTTTTTCCTTCCGCTGCCGGGTGAGCGCAAAGAGCACCGCGCCCACCCCGGTAAACCCCAACGAAATAAAGTAGGCCGTCCGATCATGCAGATCGTATCCGATCAATAAGGCGACCGTCGCGCCGAGGGCCGCCACCTGGGCCAGCGTCAGGTCGACAAAGATCACGCCGCGGCGAACAATGTGCATGCCGAGATAGACATGGATTCCGGTGAGAATCAAACAGACAAGGAAAGGAATGCCCAGGATCATCAGCATATGTTTACTCCGGTTGTTTCTTCTCTGACTTTTCGAATGTCTCGGCCAGCCGGGCGATGTTTTGATCGAAGAGATCAAAATAGTTCTGAATGCCTCCCTCCGGCGCCACCGAAGGATTGAGGAGCAGAACCTGGACGCCGGTTTTCTGCGCCAGGAACTTGGGCGCTTGGTCGCTGAAGTAAGGCTCCATGATCACGATTTTCACCTTCTGCCGCGTAATAAGATCGATCAAGCTTTCAAGGTGCCCCGGCGAGGGGGGGATGCCCGGCTTCGGTTCGACATGGCCGACCACGTCCAGTCCGAATCGCTCGGCGAAATAGGGCCAACTGTCGTGGTAGGTGATGACCTTGGCGCCATGATAAGGGGCCATCTTTTTTGTCCAGTCGGCTATTTTCCGATCCAGATGCTGACGAAACGCCGTCTGGTTTTTCCGGTATTGATCGCACGAACGGGGGTCGAGCCGGCAGAAGGTGGAGGCGATCAGCTCTCCGAGGATCTTCCCATTCTCCGGATCGAGCATGTAATGCGGATTCCCCAGCGGATGGACATCTCCTTGGGAGCGGTCGAGCGGGCGCGTCGGAATTTGCAGCAGGTTGATCCCG
>JAHFEM010000237.1 GCA_023248505.1 Nitrospirota bacterium | reverse complement strand
CGGACCACATCGTGATCGGCTCCTCCGCTTTTGATGAGAAATCGGAGATCCCGATCACACCCGAAGAGCTTGAAAAGCTCTCGGATCCCTCCCTCAACACGGAGGCCTTTCACAATCTCTATCGGCATCTTACCGGAGAAGATACGCGCCTGCCGAAGTATACCGACTAAGAGAGCCTACTCTTGAAGCTCCACTGTCGGGAAAATCCCCTGTTCCGGAAGCAAAGCCGTTTCAAGCCGATAACTCCTCTGTAGCGCATAATAGGGAATCTCGACTTTCGAAGAATCGAATTGAAAGTCGGTCTCAATCTTCCCGTTAGGCGCCACCGTGATTTCCCCCGCCTGAATCTCCAGGTAAGGGTGCCAAGCGATCACATGGTAAGTGCCGGGTGGGATGTCCGAGATCGTAAAGCTTCCATCCGGTGAGGTCACGGCAAAATAAGGATTGCCGATGGCAATCCCCCAGGACTGCATGAAATCATGCACGCCGCACTGGGTTCGGAAGATATAATGGCCTTTCCGCAAGCGGATTTCCTTGGCCGTGATTGTCTCCGGCGTGAGCGGCTTGTTGAACATGGCGAAGGTATAGTTGTCCTGAAGCGTATAGGCTTGAAGATCATGCGCGATCGAATCTTTATTGATCAGTGAGATCGGCTGATAATTTCGAACGGGGGTCACGAAGGGGGAAATACTGCAATTCTCGATCGTCAGCTCCGGCCTGTAATCAAACGGCTTCCCCTTCTCCACCCCGATAACGGCCACCACGACGTTCTGGAAGCCGCCATCGGGAGCAACCCGGAACTCCTTGAGCAGCCGGTTCCCTTTTCCATCGGAGACCCTCCCGCAAAATTTCGGATTCGGCGAAAAGATAAGGTGAAAGATCCGAGAGGGGGGAGGCGTTCCCTTCAGGATGACCCTTCCCGAAAACGTTCCCCCCGAAGTGACTGTCGTCTCCTCGTAAGCAAAAACCCCCTGCACACAAAACAGGAGCAGAAAGAGTCCCCCTGCCAGGATCGTTATTTTCTTCTCGCTCTGGTGCATCATCACTTTTTCTCCATGACTGAAGGCAATTTTCCCCTGCTCAACTACTCAATAATGATCTGGTCGTCACCCTCTTCGAGCATGTGATCGTGAGGGGTGGCCGGGCTGATCCGGCGATCTTTTTGAGTCTCGTAAATCGGCCGCTGAACCTCTTTTGAATCGAATTCAAAATTGATTGTCACGTTCCCATCGGCGGGAACCGTCACCTCCTTTTGAATGATTTTGAAGTGAGGATGCCAGGCAATAATTTTGTAGGTGCCCGGCGGCAGCTTGTCGATGACGAATTCTCCCCCCTTCTTCGTCTTGGTATAGTAGGGATTGTCGACGACGAAGCCCCAACTCTGCATAAACTCGTGCATTCCGCAGATCATCTGGGAGATTCGCTTTCCACTCGCGAAATTGAGCATTCCTCCGCGCGGATCGGTCGAAACTGGGAGCGGAACGTTCAGGATAATATTTCCTTTTTCGTTCTGAAAGACCTGGATATTGTGAATGACCGGATCTTTGTTGATCATCGAGATCGGCTGGTGATTTTCGAGGACCGTCACATTCGGATGCTCGTGATGAAGCTTTCCATCGGCCTCGAGTGAAAACTGTTCATTGTCCGGGACTTCGGCTGGATGAAACATGCAATCGACTGCGACGAAATTGCTCTTGATCGGCTTGAACGGTTTTCCCTTCTTCACCCCCACAATGGCGATGACCGCGTCCCCTAATCCGCCGGCCTTTCCGACTATAAATTCTTTGAGCCGGACATTTCCCTCTCCATCGGAGATCTTCTTACAAAAAGGCCCGAAGGGATAGAGGACCAGAGGGAAAATTCGCGGTTCGGGGACCGGCCCCTTCAAAACCACTTTCCCCGTAATCGTCCCGGCGTTGCTTACCTTCGCCTCTTCATAGCCAAACGCGGATGAAACAGTAAAGAGCCCAACGATCGCGAGGAGGATCCATCCTAATTTCACTTCATACAATCTCCTCATGGCCTTTCCTCCTTAATAGAAGATCGGGGCAGAGGAATTTCCCCCCCTGCCCCGATCTTGTTGTGTCTCGACTATATCATACTGGCGATTATTTCGCGAGCATCGACAGCGGACCGGGCGCTCCTTCTGGAACGGATACCGTTTTCGAGCTGGCTTCCCCGTTATTCAGAGGAAGAAGCTTCCGATCTCCGGCAGGGAGGACCCGAAGGTATCCCCATTGGCCGGCCGCCGCAAACGGCATCCGGTGGTTCTGCCAGACGTAGTCGCCGGGGATGTGGAACGGTCCCCCCGCACCTTCTTTAAGGAAGACATCGAGGTACTCCGAGCCGCCGAATTGAAGGCTGCTCAGCATATCGGCGCCGATCATGTTCGGTTTAAACGGCCACTCGTGCCCTTCGATGCTGAAGATCTGGTTCTGCTCGTTGAAAGCGCCGAAGACATGAATCCGAACCGGATCTCCGGCATGGGCCTGGATAATCGGGGTTGCCAACCCACCCGACTCCGCCGCGACGCAGGCGGTAAACATGTTTCCAGGCTCGCAGCCTTGCTCTTCACGGTACATCCAGGGCTCGCTACGGTAGTTCACCCCGGTCAACCCTCCGATCTGCTGAATGTAGGGCATAAAGGAGGTCCCGATGATGTTGTCTTCATCCTGGAAGAAGAGCGATGCATCCCGGAAGTCGGACCGATTGGAGTTCTCCGAAACCGACCGATCGATGATCACATCGGCCTGCCATGCGTTCTTCAGCGAGACATCCTCTCCGGTGATCGGATCGCGATACTTCGATCCTTTCGGCCCGACGATGATGGCGCCGAAGAGCCCGTCCCGAACGTTGTTGATAAAGTTCCCCCAGTCCCACACCAACGCCGCCGTCTCCCCGTACTGCGGATGGGCATAGAAGGTGTAGGTGCGGCTCTTGCCGGGGGCGACCGTTTGATCGCCCGGGTTGTTGCCGACGTTCACCCCATGAGAATCTTTGGGATCAAACGCCAGCATGTCCGCCGAGAATGAGGCCTTGCTGCTCTTCATCTCGTTCTTGAGGTTGACCTTGATGCAATCCCCGACATTGACGTGCAGGGTCAGCGGCATCGGCTGGAACCTGTCGGTCGCTACTTTGGACTTCTCCCCTTCGAGCATGTAGATCTTGCCCGTCGGATTGGCCACCAGCAGCTTGCGGTCGAAATCGACCTCGATGACATCGGACGCTCTGGCGTTGAATTTCATCGCTCGCTCGGCGGCGACCACGTTGAAGGTCTTCACCGGCGCATCCGTCGGACAGACCGATTTGGCGGATGCGGGGATTTCTTCATGGCCCGGGAGCTTCTTCAACTCGGGTGTTTCTTTATCGAGCACACGAACAATCCCCCAGCTTCCTTCGGAGAGATGCGAAGCGCGGCCGTTGTAGTGCAGGTAATCTCCGGCGATCTGCTGCGCCCCGCCCGCCTTGGTCACCAGGTCGTATCGCTCTGCAATCCCGACATGGTGGGCGTTTCTGAAATCAGAAAACTCGGCATATCGTTCGGTCCGGAATGCGTGACCGGCGAGATGCCAGACATGGGTTTCATTCATCAGGGTATGCAGCAGCCGGAAGACAAGGGTGTCTCCCAGGTAAGCCTGCAGCAACACCGTGCTCGGATCCTGGTGCGCCTTGCTCGAGAAAATCAAGGTGGGATCGGGATTGTGCTTCAGACGCCGCGCCACCGACTCGGCTCTAAAGTTAAAGCCTCCTCCGGTGGTATGGGTGCCCCCATTGATCATGGGGACGGCCACTTTGTCCAGATCATACGGCATCTGGAAGGAAAGCGTCTGCCCCGCGTCGATCGCGACCTGAAGGGTCTGTCCGGGCGGGTTGCCTTCCGTCACCACCTGTGCGGTCGTCGGCACGGTGTCGTGCGGCATGACGACAAGTTCTCTGAAGCTGCCGTTGACCCCATAGCCGATCGGCTCGGTGGAGTGGATATCGGCCAGCGGACCGCTGCGAATCGGCGCTCCGGTTTTCGGATCATGATACGTGGCCCCTGCCGGCTCGACGATTAAGGCGCCGACCCCGCCGTGCGGCCAGGTGGTTGCGCCGAAGGCATGATCATGCCAGAAGACGGTCCCTACATCGGCATCGATCCAGTAACGCTCCCGAACAAATTCGACCGAAGTGATCTCGCTCTTTTTATGGTCGAACCGCAACGGCTCGGCAAAAGTGATGGTACCCCCCTTGATCTCTTTAATCCAGAGGACTTCGGAGGTCTTGACCTGCTCCATACCGACCATCAGATCGGTCCCGGCATGGTAAGGAGTCGCCCCTTCGGCCATCTTAATCTTGATGCTGGACGATCCTGCTTTCGCATCCTCGACCAATACGGCATTCATCGGGGTCGGAAGACCCTTGTGTTTCTTCTTCTCCATCTGAGTGAACGGCCGGACCGACTGCTCGTAGGAGAATCCGGTGATCACCCCGTCGGAGGCTTGATTGTCGAATTGAATAAAGTGAATGTGGATATTGATCTTCGACATCTGGAAGTTCGTGGTATCGTTATCTTCCCACTCGCTCTTTAAGATGACGTCGACGCAATCATACACACTCGCCCGGTAGACCAGCGGGATCGTCTTCGGTCCCCCCGGATTTTTCCGGACCTCGTCTTCCTCTTCCTTAAGGACATAGATCAAGCCGTTTGGATCGACGACCGGCTTTTCCTTCCCAAGCCCCTTGCTCAACTGAATC
>JAHFEM010000236.1 GCA_023248505.1 Nitrospirota bacterium | reverse complement strand
CCGGGCCGGAGAGGCCCCCGTCGCCGTCCATGATCTTTCTTCGCTTCGAATCTTGGGGTCGACCGGGGAGCCATGGGATCGGGAGAGCTATCTCTGGTTCTTCGAGAAGGTGGGAAAGGGGCGGCTCCCGATCATGAATATCTCCGGCGGGACGGAGATTATCGGCTGCTTCCTCGCCCCCCTCCCGATCGCCCCGCTGAAGCCGTGCACACTCCAAGGACCGGGGCTTGGGATGGATGTCGACGTCTTTGACGATCACGGCAAGCCGGTCCGCGGGAAGACCGGCCATCTTGTCTGTAAAAAGCCGTTCCCCTCGATGACGCGCGGCTTTTGGAAAGACCGGGATCGGTACCTCGCCACCTACTGGTCGCGATGGCCGAACGTCTGGTTCCACGGCGACTGGGCGCGGATCGACGAGGAGGGTTACTGGTTCCTCCATGGACGCTCGGACGACACGATGAAGATCGCCGGCCGCCGGGTCGGTCCCGCCGAAATCGAGTCGGCCCTTATCGCACACCCGACTGTCTCCGAGGCGGCGGCGGTCGGTGTCCCCGACCCCGTCAAGGGGGAGGCGATTGTCTGCCTCGTCGTCTTGAAACCGGGGCAAACCGCCGATGAACAGGGCCTGGCAGATCAGGTCTCTCAGGTCATGGGCAAGGCGCTCCGCCCCCAGGAGATCCGGTTCGTCACCGATCTTCCCAAGACCCGGTCGGCCAAAATCGTCCGGCGGATCATTCGGGCGAAGCTTCTCGGATCGCCGCTGGGAGATCTGACCTCTATCGAAAACCCCGCCGCGATCGATGAAATTGCTCCTCTGGCCGACAAAGAAAAGGAACGTGAGGCGTGAGGGGTAAAAAAATTAAACTCTTTTGACCTTCCCCCGAACGCCTCACCTGTTCTCAAGAAGTCCATTGAAAATCAGAATTCAGAAATGTACACTATCCCATCGGCATCGAAGACCGGAGGAGGCATGTCTGCAGAGTTCGTCAAGGTCGCCCAGCTTCACGAGATTCCAATCGACCGAGGGAAGGTCGTTCAGGTGGAGGGAAAGGAGATTGCCCTCTTCCGATCGGAAGGAACCGTCTATGCCATCGACAATCACTGTCTGCATGAGGGGGGGCCGCTGGGGCACGGCCTAGTGAAGGAGGGGGTCGTCACCTGTCCCTGGCATCTCTGGCGCTTTAACGTCCGGACGGGTGAGATGGTCGAGGCGCCGTCGATGAAGGTCGATTGTTTTGCCGTCAAGGTCGAGGGGGAGGATGTTTGTCTCGATATCTCCTCTCTGACCGCTCGGATCCGCAGAAACCGGACCATCCTGCGTCGACTGGTCGCCGGAGAGACGGCGGAAGACCTGGCGAAGGAGCATCGCCTGATTCCCGAGGAGATCGAGCGAATTGCGAAGCAGGCCCGGATCGGCGAGCGCCTGATCTGGCTGGGCGAGCTCTTTCAGCGCCAGGGGGCGATCTACAGCCAAGATCTGCTCCGGATTCCGTATCGAGATCTGGAAGGGATCTCCTATGGGGCCCAGGAAAAGCTGGATGAGCTGATCGAATTACTTTAAATGGTCAGGGAGAAGAAATGCCTGAAGAGAAGAGGCCGCTACCGCTCCGGGGGTTAAGGCACTTGGCGCTCAAGGTCACCGATATCGCAAGGTCTCGGCGGTTTTATGAAGGGATCCTCGGCATGCGCATCGTTTGGGAGCCCGATCCTGAAAATATTTATCTGAGTCTCGGATCGGATAATTTAGCGCTCCATCAGACGGCGCCGGGAGAGACCCTTTCCCCCGATCCAGGGCAGCGACTCGATCATTTTGGATTTATTGCTGAAACCGAATCGGACGTCGATGCCGTCGCCCGGAAAATGGAGGCGGCCGGTGTGCCGATCATCAAGCTCCCGAAACGGCATCGAGACGGAAGCTACTCTTTTTATATGGCCGATCCGGATGGGAACGTCATCCAGATCCTCTATGAACCCCACATCAGTCCGCTCCCATAATGAGAGGGGCTTTTGAAAATTCTTTTTTTGTATTTTCTTCTCTTGACCTCTCTCTAAAATCAGTATATATTTCCACGATCTTGTGTGGTGGAGGGTGAAGGGCCCCCCTCCCGACTGAGACGTTTCATCAGTCTTGAGGAAAAGATATGGCCCGCTCTGATGGTTTGTGATGGCCAAGGTGTGAGGTGCCTGCCCTGGCAAGATTGGATCAATCGTACTTCTATCTCATAAGGAGGATGAACGTATGGCCAAAGCCATGACCAAGTCTCAGATTGCCGACGCCCTTGCAAAGAAGACCAGTCTCCCCAAGAAAACGGCGGTTCAGTTTCTCGATGAGCTGGCTGGGCTTGCCTACCGGGAGGCGAAGAATACCTTCACCCTTCCTGGAATCGGCAAGCTGGTTCTCGTCAATCGGAAGGCGAGAATGGGGCGTAACCCGCAGACGGGCGAGGCGATCAAAATTCCGGCGAAGCGAGTGGTGAAATTCCGCGTTGCAAAAGCGGCAAAAGACTCGATCTTAGGCGGCAAAAAATAGTTTGAAGGTTCCCCTCCGATGACCTCATCGGAGGGGAACGATTCCCTTCTCATCCCCCCCTGTTCGCTCCCTCTTCATATAAAATAATGGGACCTGTTTTTCCCGAGCCGATGCCTCTGCTTGGCGGAAAAGGGCCTGCATCGGATCGGAAAAAAGGGAATCGCTCGCTTACCCTTCGGATTTGGCTTTTTTGACCGCCTCGGTCAGAAGCGGAAGGATCTCGAAGATGTCTCCGACGATGCCGTAGTTGGCGATCTTGAAGATCGGGGCATTCGGATCTTTATTGATGGCGATGATATATTTCGAGGAGGACATCCCCGCCTGGTGCTGGATCGCCCCGGAGATGCCGCAGGCAATGTAGAGAACGGGCGACACGGTTTTCCCCGTCAGGCCGACCTGATAAGAGTGAGGCTTCCATCCGGCATCGACGGCGGCGCGCGAAGCCCCCACCGCCGCGCCCAGCGCCTCGGCCAGATCTTCGACCAGCTTAAAGTTTTCAGGCGCCTTCAAGCCGCGGCCTCCCGAGACGATGATCCGGGCTTCCGTCAGTTCGACCTTCGATCCGACGGTCGCAACGACCTCCTTCACCCTGGCGGCGAGCCCGGAGAGATCGACGGGTGAGGCGACGCGCTCGATCACCGGTTCCCGGGCCGGGTCGGGCGGATTGGTTTGAAAGACATTCGGCCGAAGGGTCGCGACCTGAAGGATCGACTGCCGGCTCTTTAGCCTTGAGAGAAGCTTTCCGGCGTAAATCGGCCGGGTTGCAACGGCCGCTCCCCCCTCCCCCACCTCCAGGCCGGTACAGTCCCCCATGAACGGTCCGTTTAACTTGGCCGCCAGCTTGGGGCCGAGGTCTTTTCCCATCGCCGTCGCTCCCATCAGAATGAGCGAGGCCTGGGTCCGCTTTGCCACGTCGGCGAGGATGGCGGCATATCCTTCCGAAGCGTAAAGCCGCAATTCGGGCGCTTCGGCGAGATAAATTTTATCGGCGCCGCCGGCCGCCAATGCTTTTGCTTCGGATGCGATCTGGTCCCCGATCAGAACGGCGGCGACCTCCCCGCCGGTCTTCTGAATGAGCCGCCGGGCGGCGCCGAGCGCCTCCAGCCCCACCCGTTTGAGCCTGCCTTCTCGTTGCTCCGGAAAGACCAAAATCCCTGGCATTCTTCCTCCTTAAAATAGCCCTATGGTTCCTTGAACTTATCGAGCGTGACCTCAATCTGATTCCGGTTCAAGCAGTCCTTGTAGTAGGCGAACTCCTCTTTCAGCGCCTGCATGGTGGAGTGGTAGCCGTACCGGAGCACTTGAACGCGGCTGTTATAGCTGATGGCGTGGTGCGCGAACATGAAGGCCTCCGATGGTTTCGGCTGGGTGAGGATAAACTGCTTCGCCGGATGTTCGAAGACATAACGCTTCATCGCGAGGTAGATTCGGGTCGAGGTGTTGACCCGCATCGCCTGATCATAGATGTACGAGAGCCCCTTCTCCTTAATTCCAACCGCTTTTCCGTCGGCCGAGAGCGACGGGAGGCGGACCCGGTTTCGATCGTTTACGATGTATTGCACCGGATTGATGATCCACATCATCTCGGCGCCGTGATTCATGGCGATGTCCATGTACGCGACGCGGCCCACCCCGCCGTCGATATAATCTTTTCCCCGGATATGGACCGGCTGAAAGAGAATCGGCATGGCGGCCGAGGCGATGACCGCCTGCGAAATCGGAACATCATCGAACCCCTCTTCACCAAAAACGTCGTATCGCCCTACATCGACATCGACCGCCGGGATGTAAAGCTCCCTTTTTAATTTTTTAAAATCGTTGCTGTACCCCTCCTGTGAAAAGAAATGGGTCAGGTAGAGGTCAAAGTTTTTCAGCGTGAAAATCCCGGAGGGGAGACTCTCCTGCAGAAATTCCAAGAGGTCCAGGATCGAAACGGTCCGGCCGCTTTTGATATAGTATCGCAGGATCGGGTAAAGCGATTTCAGAAACTTTTTGACGATATGGAACGTCTCTTGGTAGCCGAAGCTGTAGATGTCCCGGCGGGCGAAGTTAAAGGAGGTCTTCCGATCGTTCTTGATATCCTCGTAGATTTCTCTCGGCTTGACCCCGTTTGCCATGAGCGCGGCGACGGCGGCCCCGGCGCTGGTTCCGACGTAGATATCGAATTGGTTGACCGAAAATCCGTCAAAGAAATCATCGAGCGCGGTGA
>JAHFEM010000235.1 GCA_023248505.1 Nitrospirota bacterium | reverse complement strand
GAGACCGAGCCGGCCGGTGAGGTGCCGGCGCGGGAACTCCTCATCACCGAGAGGGCGTTCATCCGGGTGGCCAAGAGGGTCACCCCGGCGGTCGTCAATATCAGCACCGTTCACTTTGTCCGACATCCCGACACCTCGCAAGAGAAGGGGCTCTTCCGAGATTTCCTGGGGGAACTTTTTAAGAACCCGCCTCCCCGTGAATTCCGGCAAAGGAGCCTCGGTTCCGGATTCATCATTAGCCGAGATGGGTATATTATTACCAACCACCATGTGATCGCAGAGGCTGATAAGATCACGATCAAGCTCTCGGATCGAAGGGAATTCATCGGAACCATCGTTGGAAAGGACCCCAAAACCGATTTGGCGATCATCAAGATCCCTCCTCAACCTGATCTGCCGGTGGCGGATATGGGGGACTCGGGCCATCTTCAAGTCGGAGAATGGGCCATTGCGATTGGAAATCCCTTCGGTCTCGATCGGACGGTGACCGTCGGTGTCATCAGCGCCACAGGAAGAACCGACCTCGGGTTGACCGATCAGGATAACTTTATTCAGACCGACGCTTCGATTAATTTCGGAAACAGCGGCGGTCCCCTCCTCAATGCAAATGGAGAGGTCATCGGCATCAACACCGCCATCGTCGCCACCGGACAAGGAATCGGTTTTGCGATTCCGATCAACATGGCCAAAACGGTCGTCGACGAATGGATCGAGAAGGGAAATATCAGCCACGGCCGCCTCGCCCTTCCTTAAATCAATCTATCCCCTGAATAAAACACTTGACATTATGGCCAACCTATTGTATTTTATGGCCAATTTAGTAGCTCTCCTGAGAGGAGATTTTCTTCAAGAATGAATCCAGCCGAAATGGATGAAAGAAAGGGGTCACGATGAGAAAAGCCGACATCGCTAATGAAGTCTTTGAGAAACTGGGTATCTCTAAGAAAGAATCGGCCGATATTCTTGAAGTCATCCTGAATTCAGTCAAAGAGGTCCTCAAGAAAGGAGAGATGGTGAAGATCGCCGGTTTTGGCAACTTCGTCGTCCGCCAAAAAAGAGCCCGGAAGGGGCGCAATCCCAAGACAGGCGAGGAGATCGGAATCACCCCCCGCCGCGTGGTGACGTTCAGACCGAGCCAGGTCTTTAAAAAATTCGTCAACCAATAGGCATCGGAGAGGATGCAGGAAAAACTCTTTTATAAGATTGGGGAGGTCAGCCAGATCACCGGTCTGGAAGCTTATGTCCTTCGTTTTTGGGAATCTGAGTTCTCGGCCCTTCATCCAAAAAAGAGCAAAGGAAATCAACGGGCCTATACAAAGAGAGAGATTGATCTGATTCTTCAGATCAAGAAGCTCCTCTATGAAGAGAGAATGACCATTGCGGGGGCGAAGAAAAAGTTAGGCAGCTCCTATGTCCGATCGGGGCACGCGATGCGAGAGCCCCTTCGAGGAGAAGCCCTTCATCGGGTTCGAAAGGAACTGGAAGAAGTTTTACATATTTTAAGTTAGGCGGGGCGTAGCGCAGCCTGGTAGCGCACTCGCTTGGGGTGCGAGTGGTCGCTGGTTCAAATCCAGTCGCCCCGACCAATCTTGTAGGTGAGCGGTCCATCTTTCGTGCAGAGAGTCAGACCGCTCACCGACAAGGCCAAGGTCATTGAGTTAAGATCTGAAAGCTGCTCAGCAGCTTTTTTTGTTTTTGAAGGGATCGGCTGACTCGCGCGATCGGTCTTCAGTAGAAAGGGTGGTTGCGTGAAGCAGAAAGAAAAAGTCATTTTGGCGACGAACGACGACGGCGTCCACTCGCCCGGGCTGCACCAGCTGGCGGAAGCGCTCAAGGAAGTGGGAAGGGTGGTGGTCATCGCCCCCGATCGCGAGCGAAACGCCGCGGGCCATGCACTCACCCTTCACAAGCCGCTTCGCGCCGATGAGATCCGTCCGGGGGTCTTCAGCGTCAACGGGACGCCGACCGACTGCGTCAATCTCGGGGTGCTCTATCTGCTGAAGGGATCAGCGCGGCCCGACCTCGTCGTTTCCGGGATCAACAAGGGGAGTAACCTCGGGGATGATGTGACCTACTCGGGGACGGTCTCGGCGGCGATGGAAGGGACCCTCCTGGGGATTCCCTCGATCGCTTTTTCCCAATTGGGGGACGGCCAATTTCATTTCGAAGCGGCCGCGCGGTTTGGCATCGGACTGGCGCGGCTGGTCCTGGAGGAGGGGCTCTCTCGGGAAGTCTTCCTCAACGTAAACGTTCCGAATCTCCCCGCAAGCGAAATCAAAGGGGTTCGGATCACCACGCTCGGCAAGCGGGTTTTCAACGACAGCGCCATTATTGAAAACACCGATCCGCGCGGCCGAAAATATTTCTGGATCGGCCTCAATGGCGTCACCTGGGAAAAACGGAAGAATGCCGACCATGAGGCGGTCGAGCGCGGAGAGATTTCGGTGACCCCGCTTCATCTCGATCTCACCCATCACGAAACGGTCGAACGGCTTCATTCCTGGAAAAAGCGGCTGGAAACCGAGATCAATTAAAACAGAAAACGTCGATCGTCTCCGGCGACGTTGATGAGAAGTATCGGCCGTAATGGAGAAGCGGTTTGCCCCTGCATGGAACGGAACAGCAATGAATCATTTTGATACCGCCCGACGCCGCATGGTCGAGGACCAGTTGATTGCCAAGGGGATCAAAGATGAGCGGGTCCTGGCGGCGATGCGCAAGGTGCCTCGCCACCTCTTCGTCGAGGAAGCATTCCGCGACCGGGCCTACGGCGATCATGCCCTTCCGATCGGGGAGAAGCAGACGATCTCCCAGCCATATATGGTTGCGTTGATGTCGGAAGCCCTGGCGCTGAAGGGGACCGAGAAAGTCTTGGAGATCGGAACCGGATCGGGTTATCAAACGGCGGTGCTTGCCGAATTGGCCGCGCGGGTCTGCTCGATCGAGCGGATCCAGTCCTTTGTTTCGAAGGCCTGGAAGATCATGGGAGAGCTCGGCTACCGGAACGCCGTCATCCGCCAGTCCGACGGGTCATTCGGCTGGAAGGATGAGGCTCCGTTCGACGCGATCTTGGTGGCCGCGGGGGCGCCGCAAATTCCATCCGTTTTGATCGATCAGCTCAAAGTCGGTGGGAGGATGGTTATTCCCATCGGGGAGCGGGCCTCGCAAACGCTGAAGAAGATCGTCAAGGAAGAGAAGGGGACCGTGACGTCATCGATTACTCCCTGTGTTTTCGTCCCATTTTTGGGGGCATCGGGCTGGAGCAAAGAGGAGGAGTCCGGAGGAAACGGCCTCTTTTAAGAACCGATTTTTGACCGACCTTTGATCTTGACACCGCAATCCCCGTGAAATCATACTAAGCGATTGAACCGCAGGACGGAAGCGATGATTAAAATCAGCAACACCCTTTCGGGCAAAAAAGAGCCGTTGTCCACGATAGGGGATAAAGAGGTCCGCCTCTATGTCTGCGGCGTCACTGTCTACGACCATTGCCACCTCGGCCACGCGCGTTCTGCGGTCGTCTTCGATGTCATTCGAAATTATCTTGAGTGTAAGGACCTTTTAGTCCTATATGTGAAAAATTTCACCGATGTAGACGACAAGATTATAAACAGAGCACAGCAAGAGGGAAAGGACTGGAGAGAGATCGCGGAAAAGTACATCGCCTCCTATGAAGAAGATATGGCCCGGTTGGGAGTGCGGACTCCCACGGTGGCACCCAAAGCGACTGACCATATCCCCCAAATGATTCAAATAATCGAAGGGCTGATTTCTAAGGGAGTCGCCTATCCAGTGGAAGGGGATGTCTACTATGAGGTCACCCAGTTTCCCGCATACGGAAAGCTCTCGAAGAGAAAGCTCGATGATATGATGGCCGGTGCGCGGGTGGAGATCGATGAGCGAAAAAGAAACCCTCTCGATTTCGCCCTCTGGAAGTCTTCGAAACCGGGGGAGCCGGCCTGGAAGAGCCCTTGGGGAATGGGGAGGCCGGGGTGGCATATCGAGTGTTCGGCGATGGCGATGAAACATCTCGGGGAGAGCTTCGATCTTCATGGTGGCGGAAAGGATTTGGTTTTTCCTCATCATGAGAATGAAATCGCTCAGTCAGAAGCGTATACGGGAAAAGAGTTTGTCCGTTGCTGGATTCATCATGGCTTCGTCACGGTCGACCAGGAAAAGATGTCGAAGTCGCTCGGGAACTTTTTCACGATCAAGGAGATTTTTGAGAAATCGCCTCACTTCTCTGAGGAAATCATCGCCGAGGTGATCCGGTTTTATCTTCTCTCCACCCACTATCGATCTCCGATCGATTTTTCGGATCAGAGTTTAAAAGAAGCCAAGAGCAGTTTGGATAATTTTTACACCCTTTTCCAAAAAGTGGAAGAACTCGGAAACGCATCTGGATCTTCAGATGTATCAGACCGTTTAAGAGAGTTTGAGGAACGTTTTGAGAGAGTGATGGATGACGACTTTAATACTGCTAAAGCGATTGGTGTCTTACAGAAGCTAAGGGGAAAGGTCAATGCTCAATTAGCAGACGGAAGGACGCAATGGGGTATTCAAACTAAAGATCGCATCAAATCGCTTGGTAAAATTCTTGGCTTATTCCAGATTCCGGTAGAACGATGGAGCTTTAAACCTTGGGAGACAGCTCTCTCCATTGACCCAACCCTCAGCGAGGAAATGGTCGAAGGATTAATTCGCGAACGGGAAGAAGCCCGGAGAAAGAAAGAATGGGCAA
>JAHFEM010000234.1:543-4749 GCA_023248505.1 Nitrospirota bacterium | reverse complement strand
GTCTGCGAGGCGTGCCGCCGTCATGTGAAGGGGGCGTTGGTGATTGAATGTCTTCTGACCGACTTTGAGGGGAATGTCATTGGAAGGGGAAGCGCCGGAAAATAAAATCGCCGTGATCGGGATGGAGGGTGAGGGAATCGACCGTCTGACTCCCGAGATCCGACAACGGATCGCCGCCGCCGATCTGCTGATGGGAGGGGACCGGCATCTCGCCCGCTTGCCCGGTTCCTCGGCGGAGCGGATCGCCATCGGATCGAACCTGAAGGAGATCGCCGAGCGGGCCTTGTCGGGGCTGAAAGAGGGAAAGCGGGTGGTGGTTCTCGCCTCGGGCGATCCCCTCTTCTATGGGATCGGCGCGTTTCTGATCAAACGAATCGGAAAGGAGCGGGTCGAGATTTACCCTGCCGTGAGCGCGATGCAGCTGGCCTTCGCGCGGGTGAAGGAGCCGTGGCAGGAGGCGGCGCTGGTCAGTCTTCACGCGAAGCCGATCGAAAACCTCCTCCCCGCCCTGGAGGAGAAAGGGCTGATCGGGCTCTTCACCGACGAGACCAACACCCCCGACGCGATCGCCCGTTTTCTCCTGGAGCGGGGCGACACCGATTGGATCGGATGGGTCTGCGAGCAGCTGGGTGGAGTTGAGGAGCGGGTCCGCGCCATGCCCCTCGAAGAGATGGCGCGGGGGACGTTCGCGCTCCTCAATGTGGTGATCCTGAAGCGGAAGAAGCCGGCCGAATCCGCCGGGGCCGACCGGCCGGTCCGGTGGGAGGGGGCCTTCGGCATTCCCGATGATCTCTTCGTCTATCGAAGACCCAAAGCGGGGCTGATCACAAAAAAAGAAGTCCGTGTGGTGAGCCTCGCCGAAATGGGGCTTCGCCGCGACAGCGTCACCTGGGACATCGGCGCCGGTTCCGGCTCCGTCTCCATCGAGCTGGCCCGCCTCTGTCCGGAGGGGGAGGTCCTGGCCATCGAGAAGAACCGGGAAGACTTCGAGCTGATCGAGCGGAACATGCGCCGGTTCGGGATAAAAACCATCACCCCCGTCTGCGAACGGGCCCCCAAGGGACTGGATCACTTTCCCGATCCCGATGCGGTCTTCATCGGCGGATCGGGCGGCGAAATGGAGGAGATCCTTTCTGTCTGCACCGTGCGGCTTAAACCCCGCGGGCGGATCGTGGCGAACCTGATCACCCTGGAGAACCTTCACCACTTCAGTCACTTTTTTAAAGAGGCGCAATGGGAGGTCTCCTACACCCTGGTCCAGGTCTCGCGATCCAAGCCGATCCTGGAGATGGTCCGGTACGAGGCGCTCAACCCCATCACGATCGCGGTCGCCAAAAGGAGAACGGAATGAGGCTCGGAACATTCTACGGTATCGGCGTCGGCCCGGGCTATCCCGAGCTGCTGACAATCAAGGCGCTGAACCGGCTCCGGTCGGTTGATGTCATCTGCTACCCCGCCTGCCGCCCGGGGGCGGGGAGTTATGCGCTCCGGATCGTGCGGGAACTGGTGGGTGAGCGGGCCGAGCTCAAGGGGCTTCTCTTTCCGATGGAACGGGAGATGGAGCGGCTGGTCCCGATCTGGAAGGATTCGGTCGCCGCGATCTACGATGATCTCTCCGCCGGCCGGGAGGTCGCCTTTATCACCGAGGGGGACCCCTTCTTCTACAGCACCTTCGTCTATCTCTACGATCTGATGCGGCAACTTCATCCCGAGGTGACGGTCGCGGTGATCCCGGGGGTCTCCTCGGTCATGGCCGCCTCGGTCCGGGCCGGGGTTCCGCTGGCGATGGCCGATGAGCGGATGGCGGTCCTGCCCGCCACCTATGAAGGCGCATTTCTCAAAGAGGCGCTCGACCGGTTCGACACCGTCGTCTTCATCAAGGTCAGCAGTGTTCTTCCGAAATTGATCGCGTTGCTCGAAGAAATGAACCTGCTCGATCGGGCGGTGATGGTGGAGCGCTGCGGGAGCGCCGAGGAGCGGCTGGTCCGGGATCTCGCCACCCTGAAGGAGGAACGATTGAATTATCTCTCGCTGGTAATTGTGAGGAAGGAGGAGCGATGACGAAGAAAGATCTCGCGATGGTCGCCATCACCAAAGGGGGGGTGGAGATCGCCCGGCAGCTTCGAGACCATTTCTCCGAGGCGGATTTCCTCATTTCGGAGAAGTTTACCGCGGCGGCGGGAGGATCGGTTATCCCGCTGAAGGGACCTCTGAGCAAGAACGTCGGGGAGTTCTTTCATGTCTACGATAAGATCGTCTTTCTGGTTTCTCTGGGAGCGGTGGTCCGGCTGATCGCCCCGCATCTGAAGGACAAGCATGTCGATCCGGCGGTCCTGGTCGTGGACGATCGGGCGCAGTTTGTCATCTCCGTCCTCTCGGGCCATGTCGGCGGCGCGAACGCCTTTACCGAGACGGTGGCGAAGGCGCTCGGAGCCATCCCCGTGATCACGACGGCGTCGGATGTGGGGAAGACGATCCCGGTCGATATCCTCGGCCGGGAGCTGGGCTGGACTCTGGAAGGAGACGAGAATGTGACGCGGGTCTCCGCGTGTGTCGTCAACGAGGAGCCGGTCGCCTTCCTTCAAGAGACAGGGGAGAAGAACTGGTGGACCCGGCCGACCCCGCTTCCATCCAATATCGACTGCTTTGCCTCCTTGGAGGCGCTGATGGCCCAGGAAATAGGTCGGCCACCCGTGGAGAAGGAGGCGGATAGCACGCACAGGTGGGCAGGGAAGCGTTATGGGGCCTATCTGGTCGTAACCGACCGGAGCCGGAGTTCCTTTCCGGGACAAATGCAGGACCGGACCGTCCTCTACCGTCCCAAGAGCCTCGATCTCGGGATGGGGTGCGACCGGGGGACGCCCCTCGAAGAGATCGAAGAATTGATCGGGACGACGCTGGAGAAGAATGGTCTCTCGATGGCGTCGGTCCGGGCGCTTGCCACGCTCGATCAGAAATCGAACGAGCCGGCGTTCCTTCAGCTCTGCGAGAAATATGGTTGGAGATTGGTGACCTTTTCGAAAGAGGAGTTGCAGCAGGTCGAGGGGATTCTCACCCCCTCCGCCGTGGTCGAGAGGTGGGTCGGCACACCGAGTGTTTCGGAGGCGGCGGCGCTGAGATCGAGTGGCGCGTCGACTTTGTTGATCTCGAAGGTCAAAGCAAAGCGGGCGACGCTTGCCGTGGCCCGGGTGGTCCTGAATAAGGAGTGATCGATGGATAAGAAGGGTGAGCTTTATCTGGTGGGGTTTGGGCCGGGACAGTTCGATCACCTCACGTTTCGGGCGCGGGAAGTGATCGGCCGGGCCGACGTGGTGGTGGGGTATCGAACGTATATCGACCTGGTCGCCGATCTTCTGGAAGGAAAGGAGATCGTCGCCACTGGGATGACTGAGGAGATCGACCGGGCCCGTGTCGCCGTGGATCGGGCGCAGAAAGGGGAGCGGGTCGCGATCGTCTCCAGCGGGGACGTCGGGATTTATGGAATGGCGGGACTGATCTTCGAGATCCTCTCGGAGATCGGCTGGAAGCGGGGGGAGGGTTTTTCGGTCGAGGTGATTCCAGGGATCACCGCCCTTTCCGCCGTCGCCTCCCTCGTCGGGGCGCCGCTCACGCACGACTTCGCCGCCGTGAGCTTAAGCGATCTGCTCACCCCCTGGGCCGTCATCGAGAAGCGGCTTCATGCGGTCGGGGAAGGGGATTTTGTGATTGCCCTCTATAATCCCCAGAGCAAGCGTCGGGACTGGCAGCTCGGAAAGGCGCAGGAGATTCTATTGAAGTATAAAGCCCCGGACACACCGGTGGCTGTCGTCAAGAGCGCCTATCGGGAGGGGGAGCGGATCATCCTGACCACGCTTGACCGGATGGCGGAGGCGGAGGTCGGAATGCTGACGACGATCCTGATCGGGAATGCATCGACCTTCCGGTATCTCGATTTTCTGGTGACCCCGCGTGGCTACTCCGGGAAGTATGATCTTGAGTCGGGGGAGATTCTCCATAAAGGGATCGACCGGCCGGGGCGGTCGTTGAACCGGCCGCCCGACTTTAAACCATGACGCAGCGGAGACCGTGATGACTCCAGGCAAGATCTATATCATCGGCGCGGGGCCGGGCGATCCTGAACTGTTGACGGTAAAGGGGATGCGGCTGCTGCAGGAGGCCGACGTGATTCTCTATGCGGGCTCTCTGATCAACCCGATCGTTCTTCAC
>JAHFEM010000234.1:0-533 GCA_023248505.1 Nitrospirota bacterium | reverse complement strand
GGTGCGGCCCTTTACGACAGCGCCGGGATGGTCCTGGAGGAGATCGTCCGAGTCCTGATCGAAGCCGGCCGGACCGGAAAAAAGGTGGTCCGGTTGGCAAGCGGCGATCCTTCCCTCTTTGGGGCGATGGGAGAGATGACCGAGCCGGTTCTCAAAGCGGGCCTGGAATTCGAAGTTGTCCCAGGGGTGAGCTCGTTTCTGGCCGGCGCGGCTTCCCTCAAAAGAGAGCTGACCGTCCCGGAGGTGAGCCAGACGGTGATCTTGACCCGCTGCGAGGGAAGAACCCCGATGCCCGATTTGGAGAAGCTGACCGAGCTGGCCCGGCATCGATCGACGATGGTGATTTTTTTAAGTGCCCATCTTGCTGGCAAGATCGAGCGAGATCTCTTGTCGGTTTATCCGGCCGAGACGCCGGTGGTGATTGTCTGCCGGGCGAGCTGGGAGGATGAGAAGATTGTCCGGGGCCGCTTGAGCGAACTTCATTCCTTGATCAAAGAGAATCAGATCACCAAAACCGCTCTGATCTATATCGG
>JAHFEM010000233.1 GCA_023248505.1 Nitrospirota bacterium | reverse complement strand
CGCTCCGATCCGGACAATTCGATCCCCCTTCCGAAGCCCCGCCTGGTCGGCGGGGGAGCCGGCCACCACGCCGTCGAGGAGGACCCCTTCCCCCTGATCGCCGAAATCGGGAAGGGTTCCCAAGCTGACCCGCCTTCCGGGGGCGGGAGGCGGCGCTTCTCCGGCCCGGCGCTGCGGGAGAAGAGAGGCGAGCGGCCCCGGCCGGGCGGCGAGATAGGCGATCGCCTCCTTGAGCACCGAGGCCACCCGGATCAATCCCGCCGGATCGATCTTGTCGGCGGTATCGGAGGGGCGATGATAGTCGAGATTCGGACCGCTGAAGAGTTGCACGGCCGGAACACCGGCGTCGGCGAAGCTGACCTGGTCGCTCGTCCCGAGATCCTTCGGCGCCGGCTGGATCGGAACGCCGTTGACGACGCCGGCCCCGCTGAAGAGGTGAACCCACTCCTCGGCCGACCCGGTCCCGAAGACAATCAGCTTGTTCCGCCCCAACCGCCCGACCGTATCGAGATTGAGCATCCCGATGATCTTCTCCGGCGGGAAACGCTTTTGGTTGGCGACATAATACTGCGAGCCCCGCCGCCCCGCCTCTTCACCGGAGAACGCCACGAAGATCACCGTCCGCTCGGGCGGCCCCGCCTGCGCCAAAACCCGCGCGAGCTCCAGCAGCACTGCCACACCGCTCGCGTTATCGTCGGCGCCGGGGTGGACCTTTCCCTTGTCGCCTTGATGGATGTCGGGCCAGCCGAGGCCGAGGTGATCGTAATGCGCCCCGATCACGACACTCTGACCGGCCCATTCCGGCTTGCGCCCGGGGAGGACGCCGATGACATTCTTTAGAATCGCCTCTCTCTCCGGGTCGCCCCCCCGTTCTTTCCAGGCCTGGAAGTAGCCCCTTCCCGGATTGCCTCCGGGTTGGAGCCCCGCCTTGCGGAACTGATCGGCAATGTACTCCGCCGCTCGATCGAGCTCCGGGGCGCCGAACCCGCGGCCCTGCAACGCCGCTGAAGAGAGGAAACGGATATCCGCCATCATCCGGGCATCGGAGAAGGCGGGGGGGAGGTTCGCCAGCGCCGGCCGGGGCGCCAATCTTCCGCGACCGACCTGGACCGGCGCTTCTTTGTCGTTCGGGAAGAAGAGGGTCATCGGTGAATCGACCACCGGCCACTGTCCTTTGACGACATTGGCCGGCTCCTCCCCCTCGAAGGCAAGATAGCTGTAAGGGCCGTAGTGCGGAAGCTTCCGCGCCAGGCCGGGAAGCGCGGCGGCGCGGTCGGTGGCGATCCAGGAGATGGAACGATCGGGATCGGCCGGATGCCGCGCGGTGAAGACAAGGCTATGATTCTGGATCGGAATGGCGACATCGTTCACTTTCAAACGGGCCCCTTCGACGCCGGCTCCCTCTTTTTGCCGAACGCCGCTGATCTCCAGATGATAACCGGCGAGGGCGCCGACCATGATCATCTGAAATCGATTGTTCCAGCCGAGGACCCAGACCGCCCGATCGGAGGGGAGGGTCGCGACCTCGCTGTCGAGCTTGATCTCAATCTCCATCGACTGCGTCTGCCGCCAGCTCTCGGCGAGTCGGCGATACCCGTCCAGCAGCTCCTTCGGTTCCGACGACGGGAGGATCATCAGCGCCTTCTCCGCCCCAAACGCGAACGAGAGGGCCGGCGGGATCTCGTTCCGATCGAGCCGCCGGAAGAGATCGAATTCCGGATCGACATCGAGCCGAAGCGGCCGGGCCGGAAGGGACAACGAAAAAGTCTGCCGCTTCGAATCCATCGCCACCGCCGTCTGCTGCGCCTCTTCCCGGCCCGGGAGGGTCGCGGCGATCGGAACGCTCAGCCGATAAGCGGGACCCGGCTGGGTCTGCTCCAGGGTGAGCGCCAGGAGAAAGCCGTCGCCGTCCGCCTGCCCTTTCGCCTCGGCCACGCGAACCCTCGGCGCGCCGGTCCGGGTCACCCACTGGTCGAATTCGGCCTGAAGATTCTTTCCGGCGACGGCGGAGAAAGCCCGCTGCAGGTCGGCGAAGCCGGCCCGCTTGAACCGGTTGTCGCGATAAAATTTCTGGAGGCTTCGGGCGAAGAGGTCGTCTCCCAGCTCCCGGCGGAGCATGTGGAAGAACATCAACGTCTTGCCGTAGCCGACCGCCTCGGTCGCCGCGCTGTGGCGCCCTCGGAAGGCCGTCAGCGGAAAATCATTCCCCTCCGCCACATAATCGGCGTACTTCTGGAGCGACGCCCGCCGCGCCTGCGCCCCGCCGCCCCGCTGCTCCGAGATCAGATGATCGGCGAGATAAGCGGTCAGCCCCTCGCTCCAGTTGCCGCCGGGAAAATCGACATAGACGCCGTTCCCCCACCAGTTGTGGAGAATCTCATGCGGATAGGAGGAATGGAGGATAAAAGGAAAGCGGATCACCTGCGACCCCAGCAGCATGAACGACGGCATCCCATAGCCGGTCTCCCAAAAATTTTCGACCAGGGCGAACTTCTTGTAGGGATAGGGGCCGATCAGCTTTTGGTACATCGCGATGTACTGCCCCGTCACCCCGAGATATTTTTCCGCCAGCTCCGGATCGGGCTCGAGCGGCCGATCCTTTCCCTGGGCCGTCCGAAGAAAGACCATCGCCTCCGCCCCGTCTGTCGCCCGGCGATACTCGGTGAGCGGCCCTCCGACCAGGTAGATCTCCTCCTGCGGCTCGGGCGACTCCCACCGGACCTCGGCTGCGCGCTCTCCCTTTTGGTGCTTCGTCCGCTGTCCCTGGCTGATCACCTCCCACCCCTTGGGGGAGTGGACCTCCACGGCGAACGTGACCAGGCCGTTGTTGAACCAGGGGTACCAGAGACTCGCCGACGCCAGGAAAACCCCCTCGGGAGAGAGCGCTCCCGGCGTCTCGCCGAAGCTGCGGCCGTACTCCTCCTTTTCTTCCTCTTTAGGGTGGTCGATCGCCCCTTGGTATCTTAGAACGAACTCCCGCTGCCCGGCCGGGAGGGTGACGCGGTACTCCTCGACCGGAATCTCAAGACCGCTCCCCTCCGGATCGAGGCCGAGCATCGATTTGGAGGGCTTCTTCTCTCGGACGATCTCGACCCCCGGCGTCGGCGAGGTCGGCGCGAGACCTTCGTGAAGGAGGAAGGAGAGCTTGCCGCCGGCGGCCGCGTCGGGGAGGGTTAGTTTGTCGGCGACCTCGATCTGGTGTCGGTCCGGTTGGAGGGTGATTTTTATCTCGTGATGGATTTGCGCGTGGAGGTTGGCCGGAGCAACGAGCAAGGTAAGGAGAAGAATAGATCCAAATCGCTTCATCGAATGTCTCCAAAGAATGTCTCTCCCGCCATTAAAGAATTTCATCGCGTTGATGTCAAGAGTGATTATATGAATCAATGTCGTGGCGCTGCCCCACCCCCCGCCGAGGGGCGGCCAATGCCCCACAGCTATTTATATGCGGGGCCGGCGCTGGAAGAAGTCTGTTGGTTTTAGATCTTCGCACCAGGTGCGCCTTGCCCCACACCCAAGACTTCCCCGGACAGCAGGCCTCACAGCGCAACATCTTTGCTCTTTGGTTCTTCTTAATACAAATAGGACGTATCATCGACCAAATAAGGTCACGATTGTTCGAAGCACAATCCACGGTGCCCTTCCGCGCGTTGTGCAAGTTGTGACCGTGGGGTCCAGGGGCGCAGCCCCGGTGCACGGGGAAGCCGAAGGGGGCCGGGCACGCGGCCCCCGCGGCGGGGCTTGGGGCAGCGCCCCATTCCAATTAAATCCAATGAGGCAGTCATTAAGAAAATCTGCCTCCCTTACCTAACCTCTCCCACCCAAGGGGGGAGAGGAAAATTACAACAGCAGGCCTCCCTCGCAGCCGGTCCGAGCGCCCCGAATCGATGTCGCCCCCATCAGTCCATAAGCTAGGACACGACACCCGGTCTCCTCGCGTTGACAACCCTCCACCGCTATGATAAAACCCTTCCTACTTCCTATGAAAACTCCTCTCACTGAAAAAAAAGGGCTTGCCGTCGGATTCTTGATGACCACCAGCCCGGAGCATCAAAACAGCCACACTGTTTTTCGATTGATCGAGGCGCTGCTCTCGGCGGGGCATTCGGTTTCGCTTTTTTTGATGGAGGACGGCATCTACAACATCGTTCGGATCGAATCGCCGAACAGCCCTTCCGCCCGTCTCGAAAAGCTGATGAAGGAAGGGTTGGCTGTTTCCCTCTGCACCCAATCGGCGGAGGGGCGGGGGATCTTCGAGGCGGATGCCGTTTCCGGGATCGGCTGGCTCTCGCAGCATGAGCTCTCCCGCATCGTGGCCCGATCCGACCGCTTTTTGGCCTTTGGAGCGTAGCCGATGAAGCGCGTCCTCGTCGTCATTCAAGACAGTCCGTTCAACACCCTCCGAAGCAGCGAAGGTTTTCGGGTGACGATGGGACTCTCCCTCGCCGACAATGACGTTTCGCTTCTGCTGATGGAAGACGGGGTCTTCAACCTCCTCCCGCTGAAAGCGGAGGCGATCGGGCAGCCGTCGATCGAGACCTATCTGGAATACTTCCCGAAGGTCCATGTCCGCCTCTACGCCGAGGCCAATGCGCTGGCCGAACGCGGGGTCCGATCGCTCCCGGAAGGGGTCAAGGCGGTCTCGTATCAAGAGGCGTTTAAAATGATCTCCACCGCGGAGGTGGTCATTCCGTTTCGATGAAGACCTTGCACATCCTTCGAAAAACGATCGACCCCCTTGCGTTCGAGGCGATCCAAAGCGACCCT
>JAHFEM010000007.1 GCA_023248505.1 Nitrospirota bacterium | reverse complement strand
GAAGGTCATCGAACGCCAACTCAGAGAGGCGCTGGATGGTCTCCGGCCCGGCCCATCGGACTGGGTGATCGCCTACGAGCCGATCTGGGCGATCGGCACCGGGCTGACGCCGCACCCTTCGGAGGCCGAGTCGGTCCATCGACAGATCCGGGATTTTATCGGCTCCCTCTCGGAAGAAGGAACCGATACGCCGCGCGTCCTCTATGGCGGCAGCGTGACCGAAAAGAACATTGCGGCCTTTATGGAAGAGGCCGATATCGACGGCGTATTGGCGGGAGGCGCAAGCCTCTCCGCCGATTCGTTTTGTAATATGATCGAATTGGGAGTCAAAGCGAAAAATAAATAAGCGGTCAGCTCTCAGCAGTCCGCTAAAGATAAAATGCTTCAAGCTGAATGCGGACGGCTGAATACTGAAAGCTAAACCAAGGAGAACCCATGTATACACTGATCGCCATCATCCATCTGATCGTCTGCCTTATTTTAATGGGGGTCGTTCTGCTTCAGGCCGGAAAAGGGGCCGAGATGGGGGCCGCCTTCGGGGGATCGAGCCAAACGATCTTCGGCAGCCGCGGCGCCGCCACTTTCTTGAGCAAGCTGACCGTGGGGGCCGCCATTCTCTTTATGGTCACTTCGTTGAGCCTCTCGATCCTAAGCCGTGACCGCTCCATTGCATCGTCGATCGTCGACACCGGCAAGAAAGACGAAATCGTTCCGAAAGAGGTCCCGGTCCCGGGCGGTCCGGCCACCCTTCCATCCAATCCCTCGGTCAATCCTTCGGCCAATCCCTCGGAAGGAACACCCGCCACTCCCCCCGCCGCCGCACCCTCCCCGGCGAAATAACGGGCCGATGCGTGAAGATGGGGTCGGTTACCGACCCCATTGAGTTTTTTCGAGAAAATCAGTATGATCGTGCCCTAAAGGCATGAATCTTCTTTTTACGAATAAACTCGTTGCAGCGCTGCTCCTGCTCTCTCTCGCCGGATGCGCCGGACCCCCGTTGAACAACCCCTATCCCCGGCGGGAGGAGGGGAAGAATATTCTATACTCCTTCTTCGAGCAGCGGCCGAAGCACCTTGACCCGGCCCAATCGTACTCTTCCAACGAGGTCACCTTTACCGGCCAAATCTACGAGCCCCCCTTTCAATACCACTTCCTCAAGCGTCCTTACACCCTGATTCCTCTGACCGCCGTCGAGATGCCGACCCCGATCTACCTCAATGCCAAGGGGGAACGGTTGAAGGAGACCGACCCGGCCGAGCAGGTGGCATTCAGCCTCTATGAGATCAAGATCCAGCCCGGCATCCGCTATCAGCCGCACCCCGCCTTCGCGCAGGATGCGCAGGGACGTTATCGCTATCATGCTCTCGGACCGAAGGAGCTTGATCAAATCTCTGCGCTGGGCGACTTCAAACAGACCGGCAGCCGCGAGCTGACCGCCGAAGACTACGTCTATCAGATCAAGCGGCTGGCTCACCCGAAAACTCAATCGCCGATCTACGGCTTCATGTCGGACTATATCGTGGGGTTGAAGGAGCTGGCCGCCGCACTCCAGCAGGCGCAGCAGAAGATCGAGCCGGGAGCCTTCCTCGATTTGCGGGAGTACCCGCTCTCCGGCGTCGAGATCGTCGACCGGTATACCTATCGGATCAAGATCGCCGGCAAGTACCCGCAGTTCATCTACTGGCTGGCGATGCCGTTCTTCGCCCCGATCCCGCATGAGGCCGATCGGTTCTACTCCCAGCCGGGGCTGATCGAAAAAAACATCACCCTCGATTGGTATCCGGTCGGGACCGGTCCGTATATGCTCGCGATCAACAATCCGAATCGCCAGATGGTGTTGGAGAGGAATCCGAACTTCCACGGGGAGCGCTATCCGAGCGAAGGAGAGCCGGGCGATCAACAGGCCGGCCTGCTCGCCGACGCCGGCCGGCCGCTCCCTTTCATCGACAAGGTCATCTTTAGCCTGGAGAAAGAGGGGGTCCCGATCTGGAACAAGTTCCTTCAAGGCTACTACGACAGCGCCGGAATCGCCTCCGATAACTTCGATCAGGCGGTCCGGATCGGAGGCCAGGGCAACGCCGATTTGACCGAAGAGATGAAGGAAAAAGGCATTCGGCTCGTCACGAGCGTGGAGACGAGCACTTTCTATCTCGGGTTCAACATGCTCGACCCGGTCGTGGGGGGAGCCTCCGAATCGGCGCGCAAGCTGCGCCAGGCGATCGGCATCGCCGTCGACGAAGAAGAGTCGATCGCGATCTTCCGGAACGGACGCGGGATCGCCATGCAGAGCCCGATCCCGCCGGGAATCTTCGGCTACACCGAGGGAGAGGCCGGGATCAATCGCTATGTTTATGATTGGGTGAACGGCCGGCCGCAGCGAAAACCGATCGAAGCCGCGCGGCGGCTCTTGGCCGAGGCCGGCTACCCCAACGGCCGCGACGCCAAAACCGGACAGCCGCTGGTCCTCAACTTCGACACCACCGGCACCGGTCCCGAAGCGAAGTCGAGCTTCGACTGGATGCGCAAGCAGTTCGAGAAACTGAACATCCAACTCGTGATCCGGAACACCGATTACAACCGCTTCCAGGACAAAATGCTCAAGGGAACGGGGCAGATCTTCCAGTGGGGGTGGAACGCCGACTATCCCGATCCGGAGAACTTCCTCTTTCTCCTCTACGGCCCGAATGTAAAAGCGGGAAAGAATGGGGAGAACGCGACGAATTACAAGAACCCGGCGTTCGACCGCCTCTTCGAAAAGATGAAGAACATGGAGAACACGCCGGAGCGAAAAGCGATCATCGACCAGATGCTGGAGATCGTCCGGCACGACGCCCCCTGGGCCTCGGGTTTCCATCCGAAGCAGTTCAGCCTCTTTCACGCATGGTATCAAAAGGCCAAGCCGAACCTGATGGCCAACAACACGTTAAAGTACGCCAAGATCGACCCCGCGCTCCGCGCCCGGCTGCGTCAAGCCTGGAACAAGCCGGTCTGGTGGCCGGTGGCGATCCTCCTGGCCGTTCTCGTCGTCGGAACCCTCCCGGCGGTGGCGACCTATCGGCGCAAAGAGCGGGGGACGCCGCCGAGGAGGTCGCCATGATCGGCTATCTGATCCGCCGCATCCTCTACGCCGTGCCGATCCTCATCGGGGTGAATCTGCTCACCTTCGTTCTCTTCTTCGTCGTGAACACCCCGGACAACATGGCCCGGATGCACCTCGGCATGAAACGGGTGAACCAGGAGGCGATCGACAAGTGGAAGGCGGAGCACGGCTACGACAGGCCGCTTCTCTTCAATCCCGCCGCCGAAGGGTCGGGGAAGTTCACAAAGACGATCTTCTTCGATAAATCGGTGAAGCTTTTTGTTTTTGATTTCGGACCGGCGGATGATGGCCGGGAGATCGGCGTCGATATCCAGCAGCGAATGTGGCCGAGCCTTGCCATCGCCATCCCCGCCCTCGTCGTCGGGCTGCTGATCAACATCACCGCAGCCATGCTGGTCGCCTTCTTCCGGGCGACCTATATCGATTTCTGGGGGGTGATCCTCGCCGTGGCGATGATGTCGATCTCCTCCCTCTTCTATATCATCGGAGGACAATTCGTCTTCAGCAAGATGTTGCGGCTGGTTCCGATCTCCGGATACGGCGACGGCCTCTCCGCGCTGAAGTTCGTGATCCTCCCGGTCCTCATCGGCCTGGTCGCCGGGATCGGGGGGGGGCTGCGATGGTACCGGACCATCTTTCTTGAAGAGATCGGAAAAGAGTATGTCCGGACCGCGCGGGCGAAGGGACTCTCCGAACTGCGAGTCCTCTTCGGACACGTGTTGCGGAACGCGTTGATTCCGATTCTGACCGGCGTGGTCGTGGTGATCCCGCTTCTCTTCCTCGGCTCGCTCCTGACCGAATCGTTCTTCGGCATCCCCGGCCTCGGGAGCTACACGATCGACGCCATCAACAGCCAAGACTTCGCGATCGTTCGGGCGATGGTCTTTCTCGGCTCGGTCCTCTACATTATCGGCCTCATTCTCACCGACATCTCCTACACCCTGGTCGATCCGCGCGTGAGGTTGAGCTGATGCCGATTCTCCCCGTGGTGCTCTGGACCGATGCCTTGATCTTTCTTTTGTTGGGGGCGGCGATCGCCCTCGGCTTTTACGCCGCACGGCGCGAGCCGCTTCGCGCCCCCTGGCGGCAGATCCGAAAGCGGCCGGTCGCAATGGCGGCCATGGTCGTCCTGCTCGCATACATCGGCATCGGCCTGATCGATTCCGTCCACTTCAAACGGCGGCTGCCGGCCACCGAGGCGGGACAAACGGCCCAGTATTCGCCGGAGGTGGTCTCTCTCCTCGATGTAGTCACCGATCGGCTTCGGAAAAATGTAGAGCGGACCTACTCCGCCCCGCTCGCAACCCACGCTTATGCGAAGGAGACCGTCGAGATGCCGGACGGAACCCAAGCGCGCATCTTTCCCCGTCTACGCTATGGCGGGGCGCATCTTGCAGACCCGGAGAAGGAATGGCCGCAGGACCTTCTCTTCACGGCCGTGCAGGGGGGACTCCTCGGCCTCGTTGCAGCCCTGGGACTCAATGCCCTCTTCCTCTTCGTCCTCAGCCGTCGCCGTCACACCCGCGGGGGAACAATGGTCCGGGAGATCCTGGCAGGAAAGACCGACACCGCCTGGAGAGCCACCCTGGGAACCCTCTCGCTTCTCGTCATTTGGGCCGGCCTCTGCGCTTCGCTCAGCTTCAAATATCATCTTCTCGGGACCGATAAGGTGGGACAGGACGTCTTCTATCTTTCGCTCAAGGCGATCCGGACCGGCCTGGTGATCGGGACCGTGACGACGCTGGTCATGCTCCCCTTCGCCGTTCTCCTGGGGATCGCCGCCGGCTACTTCCGCGGCTGGGTCGATGATGTGATCCAGTACGTCTACACCACCCTCAGCTCGGTGCCGGGCGTCCTGCTGATCGCGGCCGCAGTCTTGATCCTCCAGGTCTACATGGATCGGAATGCCGACGCCTTCACCAGCGTCACCCAGCGGGCCGATGTTCGCCTTCTCTTCCTCTGCATTATCCTGGGGGTCACCGGCTGGATCGGCCTCTGCCGGCTTTTGCGCGGCGAGACATTGAAGCTGCGCGAGATGGATTATGTCCAAGCCGCAACGGCCCTGGGGGTCGGAAGCTGGCGGATCATCATTCGGCATATCCTGCCGAACGTCATGCACATCGTCCTGATCTCGGTGGTTCTCGACTTCAGCGGCCTGGTCCTTGCCGAAGCGGTGCTCTCCTACGTGGGGATCGGCGTCGATCCGGCGATGATCTCGTGGGGAAACATGATCAACAGCGCCCGGATGGAGATGGCGCGCGAGCCGGTCGTCTGGTGGTCGCTGGTTTCCGCCTTCGTCTTTATGTTCGGGTTGGTGCTGTCGGCGAACCTCTTCTCCGACACCGTGCGGGATGCGCTCGACCCGCGGTTGCGGGGAAGATAATCGTGAGCCCCTCCCCTTTGTAAGAGGGGGCGGGGGATGGAGCGGCATGAACAATCCTGACCCGATCCTAAAAGTGAGCGACCTGAAAACCTGGTTCCATACCGACGCGGATATCGTTCGGGCGGTCGATGGAATCTCGTTCGAGGTCCGCCGCGGCGAGACATTCGCCCTGCTCGGGGAGTCGGGCTGCGGCAAATCGATGACCGCGCTCTCCATCATGCGGCTCGTCCCGGAGCCGGCGGGACGGATCGTCTCGGGTGAAATCTTGCTGAATGGACAGGATCTCTGCGCGCTCCCGGAAGTGGCCATGCGGCCGCTGCGCGGTCATCGGATTTCGATGATCTTTCAGGAGCCGATGACCAGCCTTAATCCGGTGATCACCGTCGGCGATCAGATCGCCGAGACATTGCAATATCACTTCTCTCTCGACGGCGCGGCGGCAAAGAAACGGGCATGCGATCTGCTCGTCTCGGTCGGCATCGCCGATCCGGTTCGCCGCTACGATGAATACCCGCATCAAATGTCGGGGGGGATGAAGCAGCGGATCATGATCGCGATGGCGCTCGCCGGAGAGCCGGAGGTGTTGATCGCCGATGAACCGACGACGGCGCTCGATGTCACGATCCAAGCGCAGATCCTCGATCTGCTGCGGCGCCTGCAGCGCGAGCGGGGGATGGCGATCCTCCTGATCACCCACGATCTCGCGGTCGTCGCGGAGATGGCCGATCGGATCGCCGTGATGTACGCCGGCCAGATCGTCGAAACCGCCGAGCGCGCTGCGTTCTTCAGCGACCCGCGCCACCCCTATTCGCAGAAACTCTTCCATTCCCTGCCGAACCGGAACAAGCGAGGGGAAAGCCTCGGCGTGATTCGCGGCAGCGTCCCGCCGCTCAACCGTGAATTCGCCGGCTGCCGTTTCGCCAATCGATGTGATTCGGCGTGGGGGGCGTGCGAGACAATCGTTCCCCGCTGGATCGCGGAAACCGCCGGCGGCGTTCGATGCCATCTTTACGATCCATCGATCGCCGTGACGCGACCGGCCGGGGCGACCGGGGCAGCCGTCTCGCTCACGGCGGGAGGGAACGGGAAAACCCCCGTTCAAACAAACGGCTCTCTCCTACAGGTGACCGATTTGAAGGTTCACTTCCCCATTCAGAAGGGGCTTCTCAAAAAAACGGTCGGTCACGTGAAGGCGGTCGACGGCGTCTCCCTGTCGCTCGCGGCCGGACGGACGATCGCGTTGGTCGGCGAATCGGGCTGCGGGAAGACGACGGCCGGCAAAGCGATCCTTCAGCTCATCCGGCCGACGGGAGGGACCGTTCGATTCGGGGATATCGAATTGACGACCCTCTCCGGGCCGGCCCTTCGGGAGAAACGGGGCGACTGCCAGATCATTTTCCAAGACCCCTATGCTTCGCTGAATCCCCGGATGAGGGTCGGCGACATTATCAAGGAAGGGATCGAAGCACAGCGGCGGGCAAAATCCTCCGCCGAGGCGGAGGCGCGGCTCGATCGGCTCTTGGAGCAGGTCGGCCTCCCCGCCGAGGCCAAACAGCGCTACCCGCATGAATTCTCGGGCGGCCAGCGGCAGCGCATCTGCATCGCCCGCGCGCTGGCGGTCGACCCGAAGGTGATCATCTGCGACGAGCCGACGAGCGCGCTCGACGTTTCCGTGCAGGCGCAGATCCTCAATCTCCTCAAAGATCTTCAGGAACGGCTCGGTCTCGCCTATCTCTTCATCACCCACAACCTCTCCGTGGTGGAATACTTCGCCCACGAGGTGGCGGTGATGTACCTCGGCCGGATCGTCGAGTACGGCCCGGTCGAGACGGTCTTGAACACCCCCCAGCACCCCTACACCCGGGCCCTTCTCTCCGCCGTCCCGCAGATCGACACCGAGAAGAAACGGACGATCCTCCGCCTCGGAGGCGAAATTCCCTCCCCGATCCACCCGCCGAAAGGCTGCCACTTTCACCCCCGCTGCCCGGAGGTAATGGCAGTCTGCCGAGAGACCTATCCCGAAGAGATCGAACGGGACGGAGGACACACGGTGCGGTGCCATTTATACTCCAAGTAAGTCGCGGACAGCCCTGAACGCGTCTTCCGAGAAAAACGGACGTCGTTCGTGAAGAACAAGCGCTTCGTCTCGAACGGACCTTACATCTTACAAAGATGTGACAAAGGCTGAAACAAAATCAGAATTCCAATTGACAATGAATCGGCGCATAACGTAGAATTATCCCAATGCGGTCTGATCTCCTTCGAACCCTGAAAGTGCGCCGCAACGGCCCACGGAATAAGTTTTCGACCCGCTGGGCGATCCCCTTTAACACGACAGGAATATAAAACCATGCTTAACCGACCTCTTTCCCGAAAACACCGCCCGAAACGCTTTGGCACCCGGTTGCCGGCGATCGTCGCGGCCGTCGCCTTGATGATCGGGGCTGCTTCGGCGTCTCCGGCGTGGGCGCTCAACATTTCACAAGCCTACCTGCTCTCGGACTGGTCTTCGCCGACCACGACCACAACAGCCCCCTTCTCTTTGAACGGCACCTCCGGATTTCAGTTAACGCTCAACAGCTCAGGGGTGGCGACATCCGCCACGGCCATCGGCGGGCCGCTCCCGGTCCAGATCACCGACCGCCTCTACTATCAGTCCCATACGGGCACCATCGACCCCAACGAGGTTACATCCAGTGCGCTCGCCTCCCGCGTGAATAGCGAGATCGCCAAGGTCGACGACGCCGGCTTTGTCAACGAGTCGGGGGACGCCGCGCTCAATATCGACTTCACCAGCGGCGCCTCCGTCACGCTGCGCACATCGACCTCCAATGTGGCCGTCACGGGGCTGGTCCTTTTCGAAGATGCGGGGTTGGATCCGTTCTCGCTCCGCTATTGCTATAACACAACGTGTACGCAGTCTGATCTGCTCTTTGACGGGTTCAATTCGTCGACCACCTCGACCCTTCTCGCTTCCGGCGCTTTCGGGACCGACGATGTTGCACCGGGGATCGATCAAGCCTTCTATTTCGTTTTTGATCAGGCCGCCACCGGCGGCTATTTTAGGATCGGCGACTCCCAGAACTTCGGAGGGAGCCACAGCGAGCGCCTTGAGGTCGATTTCGCCGGCGTCACCGCCAGCGTTCCAGAGCCAAGCGCATTGCTCCTCCTCGGTGCGGGCCTGATGGGCTTCCCCTTCCTTCGGAAAATGAAAAACTGCTAAACTTTTTTCTTTCAACATCCCATTCATCAATCCATGGGGGCGGGTTCGAGAGAATCCGCCCCCGCATTTTTTAACCGCCCTTCCCCGGCAACCCGGCTAAAGCCCAAACCTTTCCAAGTCGACGTCTCCGACGCGTCTGCACGTCGGTTCGAAGAGGCTGAAAGTGCGCGAGCGAATCGGTTATGATAGGATCATCGTACTCGAGTAGATGGAATACGATCCCTCCTTCGGGTTCATGCCGCGGAAGGAGTATGGACGCGGGCGGCAGGGGTGAGAAGGGGCCGATGACTTTCTGGAATACCCGGAAGATTCTATCCCACTTCGGAAGGGCCGGTCTCTTCCTTCTGGTCTTTGCATTCGTCGGGAGCTGCACGCAACCCAAAGAACCGAAGAACCCCTCTGCGCTGACCGAAGCCTCGATCGGCGAGCCGAAGCGGCTGATCCCGATGATGGCGTCGGACAGCGCTTCGCAAGACATCACCGGTCTGCTCTTCAACGGCCTGGTCAAGTACGATAAGACCCTTCGCCTCGTGGGCGATCTGGCCGAATCATTCGAGAGAACCCCCGACTGCCGCTGGGCGACCTTTCATCTCCGAAAGGGGGTGTCATGGCACGACGGCCCGGAGTTCACCGCCGACGATGTCCTCTTCACCTATCAGAAGGTCATCGATCCGAAGATCGTCACCCCCTACAGCGGCAACTTTGAAACGGTGGAGAAGGTCGAGAAAGTGGATCGGTATACCGTTCGCGTCACCTACAAGGAGCCTTTCGCCCCCGGCCTGGAGAGTTGGGGGATGGGGATGATTCCCCAACATCTGCTCGAAGGGAAAGATCTCAACACCGATCCCTTCAATCGCCGTCCGGTCGGCACCGGTCCGTTTCGGTTCTCGGAATGGGTCACAGGTCAAAAGGTGGTCCTGAAGGCCAACCCCGACGCTTTCGAAGGGAAGCCGGAGATCGAGGAGTATGTCTACCGGCTCATTCCCGATACGGCAACCCAATTTCTGGAGTTAAAGGCGCTGAACATCGATCTGATGGGGCTCTCCCCGGTCCAATACCGGAAGCAGACGGACGACCGCTTCTTTCAAACAACGTTCAACAAGTTCAATTATCCGGCCCTGAGTTATACGTATATGGGTTACAACCTGCAGGACCCGAAATTTTCGGACAAGCGGGTCCGCCAAGCGCTCACCCATGCCATCAACAAGAACGCGATCATTCAGGGGGTGCTCTTCGGGCTCGGAAAACCTGCGACCGGTCCTTACATCCCCGAATCGTGGGCCTTTGATCCAAGCGTCCGTGATCTTGATTACGACCGTGAGAAAGCCAAAGCGCTCCTCGCGGAGGCCGGCTGGAGCGTGGGGGACGACGGTCTTCTTAAAAAAGGGGGGAAGTCGTTTGCCTTCACGCTTCTGACCAATCAAGGAAATGCGGAACGCGCAAAAGCGGCGGAGATCATCCAGAGCGATCTGAAGCAGATCGGCATCCAGGTCGAGATCCGGATCTTGGAGTGGCAGACCCTCCTGCACCAATTTATCGATAAGTAGCAATTCGAGGCAATTATTTTAGGCTGGGGAGTCGGGCTCGATCCGGACATCTACAGCATCTGGCACTCCAGCAAGACCCAAGAGGGCGAGTTCAACTTCATCTCCTATCAGAATCCCCAGGTCGATGACCTCCTGATTCAAGGAAGGGAGACCTGCAATCAAGAGGAGCGGAAGAAAATCTACCGCCAGATTCACCGGCTGATTTCGGAGGACCAACCCTACACCTTCTTGTACTATCCCATGGCGCTTCCGATCGTCCACAAGCGATTCAAAGGGGTCGAGCCTTCGCCCATCGGAATCATGTATAACCTTCCTCAGTGGAAGATCTCCAAAAACGAGACGCAGTGGCCGGCGGCACCATAACAACGCCGCTGTGCAAAAAAGGCACATTCCACTTCCCCTTCCCGGCGGATGTGGATCAGTCCGACACAAGAAGCGCTCTCTTTATCCCCGCTCCAATAAATAATCTTGAACCGGTCCGTCTGATTTGCTCTTTACGGCGGCACCCCGATTGCACTCTGTACAGTGTGCTTGTGGACCAGAATGGAACTTGCACCCTGTTGGCGCGCGGATCACTCTCTTCGATGCGGGAGTAGAATCGACTCGACCGACATTCTACGATTGGATCGGCCGCGCCCTGCATCAATCATTTAAGAGAGGATGCAATGAACCGAGATCCTGTTTGCGGGGTCCTGATCGATGAGAAGCTTTCAACCTCGTTGAAGTTTGAGGGAAGGATTTACTATTTCTGCAGCGAATCGTGCCGGAAACACTTTCACGAGATTCCAGAAAAGTATCTCCTGATAAAAGCCGCCTAACAAATGGACCGACAAAGAAGGAGGAAACGACATGGAATACAAAGGCGCCATCATGCGCGACGACGAGATTGTCAGCGCATTGAATGATTTAATCGAAACCGACCACAACGCCATCGGCGCTTATAACACGGCGATCGACGGCCTCGGCAACCATCCCACCGTGCGGGAGGCCTTTACCCAATTCCGGGGCGATCACGAGCGTCATGTTCGGGAGCTCTCTCCCTTCGTCCGGCAATACGGGGGAGATCCCGAGAAAAAGCCGGGCGGCATCGGCGTTCTTCGGAAAGGATGGACCGCCATCTCTAAGCTGGGCGGGGCCGATGCGATCCTCTCCGCCATGGTCTCCAATGAGCAGTCGGCCGTCTCCTCCTATGAAGAGGGCGCGACGAAAAACTTTCCGCCCGATATTCTCCAATACGTCCAGGGCGGACTGCAGGACGAGCGTCGGCACCTGGCCTATTGCCAAGCCGAATATGAGCGTTTGAAGAAAGCAGCGTAGAAAACAATGGCCGATTTCGGATCGCGGATTTCGGAATTAAATTTTTTGACCCTCCCTCCGCATTCCGCAATCCGAAATCGCAGGCCTTTCACAGCTTCAGCCTCGGATCGAGCGCGTCGCGCAGCCCCTCGCCTAAGAGGTTATAGCCGAGGACGGTGACGAAGATCGCGAGCCCCGGGAAGACCGAGAGCCACCAAGCGATCTCGATGTTGTCCTTCCCCGCCGTCAGGATGCTCCCCCAGCTCGCCTTCGGCGGCTGAACCCCGATCCCTAAAAAGCTGAGGGCGGACTCCGTGAGAATCGCCCCCGCCACCCCCAGCACGGCTGCGACATAGACCGGCGAGAGGGAATTCGGCAGGATGTGGCGGACGATCAATCGGAAATCGCGGGCGCCCAAGGCCCGCGCCGCGATCACGTAGTCCATCTCTTTCACCCCCAAAAACTGCCCCCGGACCAGGCGCGCCACCCCCATCCAACCGGTCAGGCCGATGACAATCATGATGTTCCAGATCGACGGCTCCAGAATCGCGATCACCGCCAGAATCAGAAAGAACGTCGGGATCGCCAGCATGATATCGACAAGGCGCATCAAAAATGAATCGATCGCTCCCGCATAAAATCCGGCGAGGGCGCCGACGGCCATTCCGATCAGAATCGCAATCCCCACCGCCGCGAACCCCACCCAAAGGGAAACCCGGGCCCCCCAGATGATGCGGCTGAGGACATCCCGCCCCAGGGGATCGGTTCCGAACGGATGTTGGACGCTGGGCGGACTGAGAATCTCTTCGATGTTGATGCCATCGGGATCATACGGCGCCAAGATCGGCGCCAGGAGAGCGACCAGAGTCACGGCCAGAACGATGAGGCCGCCGAAGAGGGCAACCCGGTTTCTCTTAAATCGCCGCCAGGCGAGGGCTTTGTGAGAGAGCCGCGCGGGGCCGGGTTCACGAGAAACGTCCTCCGGCGCCTTGACCTCGACCGGATTTTTCACCGAAGCATCCTCTCTTCTCCATTCCTCTTTTGCCTACGAAAGCCTCACCCTCGGATTGATCCAGGCATAGGAGAGATCGGCCAGGAAATTACCGGCCAGGGTCAAAACAGCGCCGAACATCGTCAGCCCCATGACCACCGGATAATCCCTGGCCAGGACCGCTTGATAAGAAAGCTGCCCCATCCCCGGAATGGCGAAGATCGTCTCAATGATCACGCTGCCGCCGATGAGCGCCGGCAGCTCCAGGCCCATCAGCGTGACGATCGGGATCAAGGCATTTCGCAGGGCGTGTTTGTAAACGACCTGCCGCTCGGAGAGCCCCTTTGCCCGCGCCGTCCGGATATAGTCCTGACGAATCACCTCCAACATCTCCGACCGAAGATAACGGGAATAACCGGCCAGACCGATGAGGGAAGCGGTGAGGACCGGCAGCACAAGGTGCCGCCCCCAGTCGATCAGCCTCTCGAGCGGGGCCATCTGAGCCGCCGACAGCGATTGATATCCGGAGAGGGGAAGCCATCCCAGAGAGACGCTGAAGAGCAGCATCAGCAGCAAGGCAAGCCAGAAGCTCGGGAGGGCAAAACCGACATAGACAAAGAGGGTGGTCGCCTTGTCAAACCAGGAGCCCTGGCGCGTGGCCGAGAGAATCCCGATCGGGAAGGCGATAAGTACAATGACCGTCAGGGAGAGTAGATTGATCGTCACCGTAATGGGGAGTCGGCCCCAGATCTTCTCCGAGACCGGCTCCCCATCGACAAACGAGCGCCCCAGGTCCAAGGTGGCGAAGCGCCGGAGCCAATCGAGATACTGAACAGGAAGCGGCCGGTCCAAGCCGTAGAGCCTTCTTAAGTTTTCCCTGGCTTGCGCCGATACTTTAGGATTGAGGGTCGTCTGAAGGTCGGTCGGCTCTCCCGGAGCGAGATGAATGAGGACAAAGGTGAGGAGCGTGATTCCAAGAAGCGAGATCAAAAACTGCCAAGACCTTTGGAAGAGAAAATGGACCATATTTTAGGTATGCTATCAAAAACAATCTTTAGAAATCAAATGCAGCGTTCTTTTGACCTAATAACTCTCAAAAACCGCTATTTCATTCCAAATCCGGCATTGAATATCCGTGGATATGTGATATAAACTTTTATTCAACGAGCGGGTCTTTTCGAAAATGGGGGGCAATGTCAGAAACCTCAACCTATAGACAGAACAGTGCCGGCAGACCCCAATTAGTGGTGATTTTTTATTCTTGACAAAAATAAATATTAATATATATTTACAAAAAATTTCATCATAACTTTGTGACTCCAGGAGCAAAGGAGGTGAGACGACCAACAACCGAACAAAAAGGGGTGGATTCACCCCACCCATAACGAAAGGGGGCAAATAGAGTGCACGCTTTAGGGACGCACTTGCTGGTTGAGTTGAAAGATTGCAACTCCAAGATTTTGAATGACCTGAAGAAGATCGAAGACATTCTGGTAACTGCTGCGAAGGAAGCGAAAGCCACCATCATTGAAAGTCGGTTCCATAAATTCAGCCCCTTTGGAATCAGCGGCGTGGTCGTCATTGCGGAATCGCATCTGACCATCCACACATGGCCCGAATACGGCTATGCCG
>JAHFEM010000232.1 GCA_023248505.1 Nitrospirota bacterium | reverse complement strand
ATCCGGCGCGCCTCCTGAAACGCCTCACCGCTTCGGATCAAGATCCCCGATTCGGCCCCCCGGCTGATCCCGACCATCACCGAAGTCGGCGTCGCAAGCCCCAAGGCGCACGGGCAGGCGACGATGATGACCGAAACGGCCGAGAGGAGGGCATGCGGCAAGGTGGGGAACGGCCCCCAAATCGACCACGCCAGGAACGAGACGCCGGCCATCGCCATGACAGCCGGGACAAAGATCGCGGCGATTCGGTCGGCGAGCCGGGCAATCGGCGGCTTGGAGCCTTGAGCCTCTTCGACCCACCGGATCATTTGCGACAAGGCCATCTCGGCCCCGACCTGTGTCGCCTCAAAAAGAAACCGGCCGGTTTGAGTGAGGGTTCCGCCGACCACGCGATCCCCTGTGCGCTTCTCGATCGGCAAGCTTTCACCGGTAATCATCGACTCATCCACCGAAGAGTAGCCTTCCACGATTCTCCCATCCACGGGAATCGTCTCTCCGGGAAGGACCAAAAGCCGATCTCCGACGCGAACCTCGGCCAGCGGAACCTCCTTCTCTCCCTCGCCGCCGACCAGACGCGCGCTCTTGGCTTGAACGCCGATCAGCCTTCGAATTGCATCGGAGGTCTTTCCACGCGCGCGACGCTCCAAAAAACGTCCCAGAAGGATGAGGGTGATGATCGCCGCCGAGGTGTCGTAGTAGACGTGGACCGACGGCATATCCGCACCAAAGAGCCCGGGGGAAAAGGTCGCCGCGACGCTGTAAAAATAGGCGGCCGAAGTCCCGACGACGATGAGGGTATTCATGTCCGACGTCCGGCGTTTGGCCATCGCCCAGGCCCCCTTGTAGAATTCCCAACCGGCCCAGAACTGAACCGGGGTCGCCAGCAGAAACTGGACCAGAAGACCGATCCGAGAGTGGAGGAGGATTCGGTCTCCCCATCCGAAGAGATCGGCATACATGATCGCCATGATCGGGAGGGTCAAGAGAAGCGCGCCGGCCAGCCGGCGCAAGAGGACGCGATCGCTCCCCGTTTCTTGCGTGGACAAGGCCGATGACGTTTCGGTTTCCGATACGATGGTATACCCGGCCTCCCGAACGGCTTTTTCAATCTTCTCGAGATTAATGAGACTGGGAAGATATTCAACGACCGCTTTCCCGGTGGCCAAGTTCACCGAGCAGGAGAGGATCCCTTCCCGTTGGCAAAGGGAGGCCTCAATCGCCGAGATGCACGAGGCGCACGACATCCCGCCGATCCGGAGGACCGTCCGAGCCCGCGCCACATCGTAACCGGCCGCGCGAATCGCGTCGATCAGCGGACCGATCCGGCCCCCTCGTGCCATCCGAACGGTTGCCTTTCCGGTTGCAAAATTGACGGAGGCGGAGTGCGCCCCGGGAACCGGTTGGAGCGCTTTCTCGATCTTCGAAGCGCAGCTGGCGCAGCTCATCCCTAAAAGGGGAAGATCGATCCGAACGCCGTCCCGCGCCCGCTCTCTTTCCAGTGCAGGCACGGTGCCATCGGGTCGAGGGCGAGGCATCCCGATCGATCCGACGGAGAGGACCTGCGGCGGGGGCATCCGCTTCTCACCCGACGCCAACGCCTTCTCGGGATCCTTCTCAAAGCTTCTTTGACATCCAAGGGCGCAGAAGTAGTATTTCTTTTCCTTGTACTCGCTCATTGCCGTCGCCGATATTTCGTCGACAGTCATGCCGCAGATCGGATCAATCGCCACGCGCCTCTTCCTCCTCTGATCGATACCACCTTGCCAGCCTTCGGGGGGAAATCCCCATCAAGTAGAGGCTTAACAAAACGAGATTGCGAACGCTGGTATAATAAATCCCCTCCCGAAGCCAACGTCTGGGAGAGGTCGTGACCGCCTCCTGGAGAAGAGCCACCCTCCCAGCCCTCCTCAAACGCCGGATAAAATCGACATCCTCCATCAGGGGGAGATCCGCATAGCCTTGGAGGGTTTCAAACACCTCCCTCCGAACAAAGATTCCCTGATCGCCATAGGGCAACTTAAAAAGGCGGGATCGGAGATGAGCCATCTTCTCGATGATTCTTAATAGGAGATGACGCGAATCGACTTTGAATCGAAACGCCCCGCCGACGATCCCAGGCGACTTTAATGCATCGATGATCGCCTCGACCCCCTTTCGCGGAAGGAGGGAATCGACATGAAGGAAGAGAAAAACATCGCCCGCGGCCCGCTTCGCTCCGGCGTTCATCTGGCGCGCCCGGCCCCGTTCGCCCCGCTCGCTTAGAAGAACAACCCGCTCCGGAAAGGAAGCCCACGCCTGCAAGAGGGACGGCGTCCGATCGACACTCCCCCCATCGACAATGACGATCTCGACCCCCTGGAAATCCTTCAGATGCGCCAAAAATCGGGGAAGCGCCGCTTCCTCATTGAGAACCGGAACGATCACGGAGATCTTTTTCATTTTCCGAACCGGGAAAACATCTCCATCAACTCGTCGACTTTCTGGCTACGCTGCTGCTGGGCCTTGGATTGAAATGCCTCCGCAACACAGGTCTCCAGGTGCTGCCGCATGGTCCGCCGCGCCACCCGATCGAGGGCCCCCTGAACGGCTACGATCTGATGAAGGATATCAATACAATAACGCTCTTCCTCGACCATTCGAGCAATCCCCTTGATTTGCCCTTCGATCTTCAAGAGACGGGTCAAGACCTCCTGCCGCTCCTCCGCTTTCATGGGTCCCTCCGGATATCTACCCTACCCCCGTAGGGTAGGCATCTCCAGAGAAGATAAACACGAACGGGTGGTTTGTCAAGCGCGGTCTTTTGATTGATGAGGAATGCGGGAGTTAATGATCTCTTAGGACGACATAATCGGCGACGGCGCAGAGGGATCGACGGTGGACGGAATCGCTAAAGACGGACAAATCGTTCTTGGCGCGGTTGGCATAATCTTGCGCCTTTTGGCGGGCATAGGCAATCGAACCGTACTGCTCCATTAACCCGATCACGTGGGAGAAGTCCCTCTTGAGGAAGGGCTCTTTTCTGAGGATCTTCTTGAGCTCTTTTCTCTCTTTTGAAGTGCAACTTTGGAGAAGATGAAGGAGCGGGAGGGTGATTTTTCCTTCCTTGATATCCTTCCCTGGAGATTTACCGAGACGCGCCCGATCGGCAACGTAATCAAGGGTGTCATCGGCCACCTGGAAGGCGATCCCCAAATTCCGGCCATACCGAGAGAGGGCCTCCTTCCCCTCTTCCGATTCATTCGCGATAATCCCCCCCAGTCGGCAGGAGGCGGAAAGAAGGGCCGCCGTTTTGTACTCGATGATCTGATGATAGGTCGCTTCGGTCAAACCAAATCGCGGCTATGGACCATCTGGAGCGTCTCTCCCTCGGACATCCTTCGGCAGGTCGTGGAAAGGAGATAGTTGATCTCAAAGTTTTCCATTTTGACCGCCTGGCAAACGGCGAGGGTATAGAGATAATCTCCCACCAAAATACTGGCCTGATTTCCCCAAAGAACGCGCGCGGCGGGAATGCCGCGGCGTATTTCCGCAGTGTCCAGGACATCGTCGTGCAGGAGCGTCGCGGTATGGATAAACTCCACCATCCCTGCCAAGTGGATGTGGCGTTTATCAACCGGGTTACAGAGTTGGGCACTGATGATTAAGAGGAGGGGGCGAATCCGTTTGCCGCCGCTGTTCAAGATGTGATAGGCCACCTTGTTGATCAGCGGCACCTCCGAATCGAGGCCTTTCTTAATCTGCTCTTCGACCTCGTCCAGGGCTTCTTTGTAGTTGGACCAGACCTGATCCATTTCCTTCACAGCATCTGACCTAATGAGAGGGGTGGGCGTAAAAAAATAGTAGGCTAAGCTATAACCTAAGTCAAGCTAAAAACAATTCTGTCTTCACCCCGGAGGATTTGCATTATGTGAAAACCTTATGCTATTTTTGGGCATGTTATCGGCCGATTCGATTCATCCCATCATATCGATTCTAAAAAAAGAAGCACGTCAATTGAAGATGCCGGTCGTTGGCATCATCGCCCAGGAAACGCAAGATCCCTTCAAGGTTTTAATTTCCTGCCTCTTGAGCCTTCGGACACGGGATGAGACGACCGAAACCGCTTCTGCGCGTCTGTTCAAGTTGGCCGAGACGCCGGGCCGAATGCTTCGCTTGCGCGCCGATCAAATTGAGGCGGCGATCTATCCTGTCTCCTTTTACCGGAACAAGGCCAAGCAGATTCTCTCCATCTGCCGCGACCTGTTGGAGAAGTTCGATGGCCGTGTTCCCGACGCGTTGGAGGCCCTGCTTACCCTTCCGGGAGTCGGGAGAAAGACCGCCAACCTCGTCGTGACCGTGGCCTATCAGAAACCGGGAATCTGTGTCGATACACATGTCCATCGGATCTCAAACCGGATCGGTTATATCCGAACCCGGACCCCCGAAGAGAGTGAAATGGCGCTTCGGAAAAAACTTCCAAAGCAGTACTGGATCATTCTCAATGATCTCCTTGTCCCATACGGGCAGTTTATCTGCAAACCGATCTCCCCTTTTTGCAGCCGGTGCAAGCTCTCACCCTACTGTAAGCAGGTGGGCGTCCAGAAAAAAAGGTGAGTCTTTACATTCATTTATTTTGTGCTAGACTCGATGGACGTATGGAGCAGACATCTTCCCCCCAAAGCGGTCCTTCGGCCCTACAGATTACCCTCCAAGGAAAGGTTTGCCATGTTCAGGAGGATAATCTGATCTGGATCTTTCAAGAGATGGGGCTGATTCGCTTCTCTAATAAATTT
>JAHFEM010000231.1 GCA_023248505.1 Nitrospirota bacterium | reverse complement strand
CTTATACGGGCAAAGTCAATCTCTTCATCGCTCCCGACAGCGACTGTCGGACTCAGGGCAACTTCATTCTTTCCACCCCGACGCCGATCAGGACGATCAATGGGAGCTGTCCCATTGCCGGCCGTGTCGTCGTCAATGAAGATACCCTCATCCAGTTTAACGATGATAAAAGTATCGACGTGACCGTTCACTCAGGGAGCTCGAATCACTACGACAGCTGTAACGATGTTTTTGCGCTTTGCGAGATTGCCGATCTTGAAGACAACAGCGACATCGTGAACGTACAAGCCGGGGCCACGGTCAGCGTCAGCGGGGAAAACATTCTGGTCACATTGACTTGGAATGATGATGCAATTGATCAGAGCGATATCGACTTACATGTCGGCTATTACAGCGATCCGGCCCCAACGACCGGTCCGGCCGATGCCTTGGTCGCTTGGCATAATAAAGAGACCATCTTCGGAGCCGTCAATGCGAAGCTGGACATTGATGATGTGAACGGGCAGGGGCCGGAGCATGTGACCATCTTCGGCATTCCGACCGGGCGCTATGTGATTGCATTAAACAGCTACTCGCTGCACGGCTCAGCGAGCGCCACGGCAACAGTCTCCATCAAGATCGGGGAGACCGTATACCTTTACCCCAGTTACACGTTTATTGCAGAAGATGCAGATGGCGTAGATCCAAATAGCTGGTATCGCGTCACAGACCTGCAATGCTCCTCTTCAGGCTGCAGTTTGGTTCCACCCGATCCGAACCTACAAGTCCACAATACTGCAGACACCTTTAAACCGGGGATCAAACGCGTTAAGTAGGAGAGCGTTTTTCTACAAGTCGAAGATTGAATCACCCTCCTAACCGATGAAGCCGTCCAACTTCATCCCTCCGGCGCGACGGGGAGAGACACTCTCCCCGTCGCGCCGCTTTCCAGCGCCACCGAACGATACGAACCGATTTCACGGATCGGAGCCCCAGGGCGCACTCGCTTTCCCCTGGAACCTGAAAAACCCTCCTTGCCGCTTCTTTTTCTCGTTTTTAAGTCATTTCCACTCCCTTTATCAATAGGGCGCCGCCTTCCGATATGGCTGTGGAATCGCCTGTTCTTTCGCAGACTCTGCTTGAATTTTCCCCGTGATTTGGTATACTCCACCCATCTTAATTCCCGGAGATCTTAACTTGAAAAACCTGCTTCGAAAAATCACTGTAAAGACGATCCCTGTCTATCTCCTCATGGGAGCCTTGGTCTATTTCGCTCGGCCGAAGCTCAGCTTTTTTCTCTTCGGGCTCCCACTGATCTTGGGCGGGGAGGTATTACGCCTCTGGGCGGCGGGCCACCTCAGCAAGAACCGGGAGGTGACGACCACCGGACCCTATGCCTACGTCAAAAATCCGCTCTACCTGGGAACCTTTCTCATCATGATCGGGTTTTGCCTCCTCGCGAGCCAATGGATGATTCTGGGGGTGGGGCTCCTGGCTTTTTTCTCCTATTATGTTCCATTCAAGAAAAAGGCGGAGTCGGACCGATTGCGCCAGATCTTCGGGTCGTCCTGGGACGAATATGATCGGAGCGTTCCTGATTATCTCCCACGGCTCACCCCCTACGAGAAGCGAGGCCAGCATCCGTGGGAATGGTCCCGCGTCGTCTCGAATAGCGAGCATGAGACCGCCATCATAACGGTATTGGGAATCGTGATCCTATCGATTCGCTTCTTCATTTAAAGGGATTTTATATCGAACTTCAGAGGTCATCATTCCGCCGATACGTGCAGGAGATCCTTCGGGAAGGCTATCCCTGGAAACCCGATGTTTTTATCCTGGAGAAAGAGGGGAAAAAGATAATCGTTAAAGATTATGCATCGAAGTCGTTCTTTTTTCGTTTCTTCGTCGGGATCTTTTCAAACAGGCGGGAGGCGATGATTTATCGAAAACTGCAAGGGCTTCGCGGAATCCCGGAATATGTCGGTCTGCTTGATCGTTATGCGATTGCCGTCGGGTATGTTCCAGGCCGGAATGCATCGGAACTCGAGCCGGGAGAGCTGACGGCGCGTTTTTTTGAGAAGTTACGGGTTCTGATCGATGCCGTTCATGCGCGCGGGGTGGTTCTTTGTGACCTTCGCAATATTAAAAACGTAATCTTGGGCGATGACGGGGAGCCGTATTTGATCGATTTCGCGACGGCCTTCCAGCGGGGATCGAAGTTCAATTTCCTGAAGAACGGACTTTACCGGCTCTTTTACCAGGATGACCTTTTAGGGGTTGCAAAGTTGAAAAGGAGCCGCGCGCCGCACTTGTTGACGAAGGAGGAGGAGCTTGCCCTGGAGAAGGGGGTTTTTCTCCAGAAACAGGCGATTTTCATCAAACAATGGGGCAAGCCGCTTCTGCAGAAGATATTCGGTTCCAAGGCGATTGCAGCGCGCCGCCGCAAGCGGCGGGGAAAATGCGGTTCGATCTGATGCTCGAAGGGCTTCCGCTCACTTCACTTCGCGAAGCCGTCTTCGATCCGAAAGGATAAAAAATCTATTTGTATGATGGAGCGTGTTCATGGGAAGAATCAAAAGAGCGATACTGAGCGTTTACGATAAGAGTGGAATCATCGAATTTGCCCAAGGCCTTCAGGCCTTCGGCGTGGAGATCCTTTCAACGGGGGGAACCTACAAGCTTTTGAAGGAGAAGGGCCTTGCGGTGAAGGAGGTTTCCGAGCACACCGGGTTTCCCGAAATGTTGGACGGCCGGGTGAAGACCCTCCACCCGAAGATTCACGGCGGAATCCTGGGGAGACGGGATGATCCGAAGCACCAGGAGCAGATGAAGGCGCACGGCATCGAGCCGATCGACCTGGTGGCGGTCAACCTCTATCCCTTCAAGGCGACCATTTCCAAGCCGAACGTTACGTTGGAAGAGGCGATCGAGAACATCGATATCGGCGGGCCGACGATGCTTCGCTCCGCCGCGAAGAATTACCGGGATGTCGCCGTCGTCATCGACCCCAAAGATTACGGGCCGGTCCTGGACGAGATGAAACGCTCCGGCGGAGAGATCCCCGAATCGAAGCGGTATGAGCTTGCCAAGAAGGTTTTCTTCGCCACCTCCGATTACGATCGGACGATCTTCTCCTATCTCGACGGTCGAGAAGGAAAGGCGGAGCGTTTTCCGGATCGTCTCGTCCTGCAGTTCGAGCGGGTTCAATCGCTTCGATACGGCGAGAACCCGCACCAGCAGGCGGCGTTCTACCGGGAGCCCCAGGCAACAGAGGGAGGGGTCTCCGCCGCGAAGCAGATTTGGGGCAAGGAGATGTCGTACAACAATTTCCTCGACACCCACTCCGCCTTCGAGCTGGTCAAGGAGTTCAATGAACCGGCCGCCGTCATCGTTAAGCACAACAATCCGTGCGGCGTCGCCACCGGCGCAACGCTGCTGGAGGCCTATAAAAAGGCCAAGGCGACCGATCCGGTTTCCGCCTTCGGCGGGGTCGCCGCTTTCAATCGACCCTTGGATGCCGAAACGGCCCAAGAAATTGCCGCCACCTTCATGGAGGTGATCATCGCCCCGACGATCGATCCGGCTGCGGTCACCCTCTTCCAAAAAAAGAAAGACCTTCGCGTCCTGGAGGCGGGAAGCGGATCGATCAACGCATCCAATACCGGAAGGCTCGATTTTAGGCGCGTCGGCGGGGGATTGCTCGTCCAAGACTATGACAGCGCCATGATCGATGATCCGAAGGCGCTCAAGATCGTCAGCCGGCGGCAGCCGACGCCGGACGAGCTCACCGCGCTTCTCTTCGCCTGGAAAGTTTGCAAGCATGTTAAGTCGAACGCCATCATCTTCGCGCGTCCGGGACAGACCGTCGGGATCGGGGCCGGGCAGATGAGCCGGGTCGATTCGGTCAAGCTCGCAACGATGAAGGCGCAGACGCCCCTTCCCGGTTGCGTGATGGCCTCAGACGCCTTCTTCCCCTTCCGGGACGGGATCGACGCCGCCGCTCAGGCCGGCATCGCCGCGGTGATTCAACCGGGGGGATCGATCCGGGATCAGGAGATCGTTCAGGCGGTCGATGAACACAACATGGCGATGGTCCTCACCGGCATTCGCCACTTCCGCCATTAAACAAACGCCCCTCATCTCCTTTTATGCAGAGAGAGGCGAGGGGCGTTTCAGTTCCACTCTTTAAATTTGAATAAGGCCCAAAGTGAAGGTATTGGTCATCGGAGCGGGAGGGCGAGAGCATGCCCTGGTCTGGAAGATTGCACAGAGCCCCCGCATCCGCGAGCTTTACTGCGCGCCGGGAAATCCGGGGATGGCGTCGCTCGCCAAACTGGTTCCGATCGCGGTTGATGAGGTCGAGAAGCTTCTTGCCTTTGCGAAGGAGAAGCGAATCGATCTGACGGTGGTCGGTCCCGAGCTGCCCCTCTCGCTCGGAATCGTCGATCGGTTTGAGTCGGAAGGGCTTCGGATCTTCGGACCGCGCCGCGCCGCCGCCGAGATCGAGACGAGCAAAGTCGTCTCCAAAATGCTGATGCAGAAGTACCAGATCCCGACCGCCGCGGCCGAAGTCGTCACGCTGGAGGAAGCCTATCGACGGATCTCTTCTCTCAAAATGCCGATCGTTCTTAAAGTGGAAGGGTTGGCCGCCGGTAAAGGGGTCGTCATCGCCCAGGATCAGAAAGAGGCAAAAGAAGGGCTCGATGCCTTCGGAGAGATGGGGGAGGCGGCGCGAAGGATCATCCTGGAAGAGTATTTGGAGGGGGTCGAGGCGACCTTCTTCGTGATTACCGACGGGGCGACGGC
>JAHFEM010000230.1:385-4800 GCA_023248505.1 Nitrospirota bacterium | reverse complement strand
ATGGGGATCGGCTTTGCGGTGCCGAGCGGGATGGCAAAATCAATCATGGGAAGCCTGGTCAAGAGCGGCAAGGTGGTCCGCGGCTGGCTGGGGGTGTCGATTCAAGAGGTCTCCCCCCAACTGGCCAAAGGATTCGGCCTCAAAGATCCCAAAGGGGCCCTCGTCAGCGATGTCCTCCCGAACAGCCCGGCGGAAAAAGCGGGCGTCCAGCGAGGCGATATTTTCCTCGCAATTGACGGAAAGGGGATCGAGAATCCGGTGCAACTTCGAAAGTGGGTCGCCGGCGCCTCCGTTGGGAAGAAGATTCGGGTTACTCTCTTGAGGGATAAAAAGGAGAAAGAAATCGAAATCCCCTTGGGCGAGCAGCCTGAAGAGGTCGCACAAGCCGGAAACAACGCCGAAGAGGCGGAAGCGAGCCGGGAGTTGAATGGAGTGAGGGTGCAGAATCTCTCCCCGGAAACCGAAAGAGAGCTTGAGCTTCCCAAAGGGCTTCAAGGGGTCGTTATCAGCCGGGTCGAGGCCGGAAGTATTGCGGAGGAAGCGGGGCTGCAGACGGGCGACGTCATCATGGAGGTCAATCGAACTGCGGTCCGGAATACCCGGGAGTATGAGCGGGCGATTTCCTCGCTCAAAAAAGAAGAAGACGCGCTCCTCCTCGTCCATCGTCGGGGAAACACCCTTTTCCTGACCCTGGGCACCTCTTAGCAATGAAGACCATTCCCGCCGACCAGCGAGGCGGCATGCGGCGTACCCCCGTCGCATTTCCCCCCCACTGCCGCCTCGCTGGTCACCTTCACTCCGATCCCTCTTTGAGGGGAAAATCGGTCCTGGAATAAACCGCTGATTGAGGAGGAAAAGATGAGACAGCCGATATGGATTCGAGAGAGAAGCGCCCCCGCACCCCCCCCCACCTCCCTCCGCCCGGTTCTGACGATCAAGGGGCGAGGAAGAAAGGACCACGGCGGCGTTCACAACCTCACCCGCTGGTCGCCCCGGCTTCTCTCAGTGGCGCAGGGGGAACGCGATCCCGCGCTTGAAGGGGTCTTGATGCGGTATCGCATATTGATCCTTGTCCTTACCGTCTGGATTTTCAAACGTTGACTCTTTTCGATCCGGAAATAGAGAAGGGAATCGAACGGAAAAATAGAAGGAGGAACAACCATGAAGGTGAAATCTCAAGAGGTCGGCCAGATCCGACTCCGAAAACCGCACTTCGTCCGGGAGTATGATTCGGCTTTTGATATCGCCGCCGAACTCCTCGATAACGGCCACGCCGCAATCCAGGTTGTCAGCCGAGAGGGCCGCGTCGTCGGAATGGTGAGCGAACAGGACCTCCTGCGCGCGCTCCCCGGTCCGCGCCGGCTGGAGGAAATCAAGGCGAAGGAGATCATGACCCGCCCTTCGATCCTCCTCGAAGAGGAAACGCCCCTCGCCGACGTCAGCAAGATCTTCGAGGACAGCCATCTCCGGCAACTGCCGGTCGTTCGGGAGGGAATCTTGATCGGAACGATCACCCGACACGATCTGCTTCGCACCTGGCTCGACTGGGGAATGGGGGAATGGGAATAAGGCATAAGCGCGGGATCGCCGTCTTCGCGGATGGGCGCGATGCCTCTCTCTATTCAGAGAATAAAGCCTCCGACGCTGTTGCCTCCGCCGACCCGGGGAGACTGCATGCGGTCTTCTCCCGATCGCATCTTTTCTCCTCCCCTGCAGTCTCCCCGGCCCTCTCCTGACCGAAGACGGCCTATCTGCGCGACACCCTGTCGGCTTCAGGAAAATGAGTACGGCAGAAAGAACGCCACGGTTGACCCTTTCCCATACTCGCTGTCGATTTCAATCTTTCCCCTCAGCAGATGGACGAGGTCCTTCACAATCGCCAAACCCAAACCGCTCCCCTTCGGCTTCTCCGTCCCCTCCACCTGATAAAAAGCCTCAAATATTTTAGAGAGCGCCTCGGGTCGGATCCCAATCCCGGTGTCCCGGACGGCGATTTCAATCCCGTTCCGCTCCTCCCGATCCCTTGCGATGACCGTGATTTCTCCCCGGTCTGTAAATTTGATGGCATTGGAAAGAAGATTCATGATGATTTGTTTGATCTTCATCGCGTCGGACTCAATGCGCGGCAGCGCCCCCAAGAGATGGCATTGTATCGCAAGCCCCTTCTGGTCCGAAAGCGGTCGGATCTCCATGAGGATCTCCTCGATCAGGGGAGGAATCTCCACCGGCGCAAGCGCCACCGACATTGTCCCCGATTCGATTTTGGCAAGATCGAGAATACCATTGACCATTTTTAATAGATCGTCGGCATTCCGCTGAATCCTTTCCAAAGCGCTCTCTTGATCCCCGGCAACAGGACCATACGTTCCGGCAAGCAGAAGTTGGGTATAACCGATGACGGCGTTGAGCGGCGTCCGCAGATCGTGCGAGACACTGGAGACCAGCTGTGACTTATAACGATTGGCCTCCTCCGCCTCCGCACGCGCGACTTCGGCCCTTCCGTAAGCAGAGCGAAAGGAGGCGCTGACCCAGCAGATAAGCGATGAAAAAAGGAGGAAGAGACCGAGCCGGATCAGGTCGCTTGCCGAATGGGCGGACGGATGGAGGGTCAGCGGTACGAAGTAGTAGACAAAGGAGACGGCAGAAAGGAAGGTGGCCAGCAGTCCGGGCCCCCCGCCCCCGAACAGCGCACTGATCATCACGGCAACGAGGGGAAGGAAAAAGACCGGGCTGTGGAAGAGGGGGAACAAGAGATCGGAGAACAAAAACGCAAGAAAGCTGACCGCCACGGCGGCGCTGTAACGAATCGCCGGAGGATAGTTTTTCATGAAGACATTGATCTTGATGGGGTTTGCCCTCCGCTTCTGCGCGTCATCCATTGAAAGTCGGTTTTGTGAAGAAAGGCCTTCTCCTCTCTCCCGAGCGATCCGTTTCTTATGATAATAGACAAAATCTCAGAGTGCAAGGAGCCGAACCCGAACACCCTCTCAGATTAGGCATTTTTAATGGAGCCTTCATCCGAAACTAATCCGAAGGAGATAAGGTTGCACCGAATCAGGATGAAACAAGGAAGAAAAATGGAAAGAAGAAAGGTGCAAAGAAAATCGATCGGCGCTCAGGTCATCTCGATCCGCCAGATTCTTCGGATGCGCGGCAGGAAGGGGAGCCCGATCTTGCGCGTGTGCGGGCCCGGCGCCGGCGGTTTGGGAGGACGTCTTGATCGGAACTGACCCGGCCGGCGATCCTTCGCGCTCGGCTCGACCGGATCGCCGGCCGACAATTTCCTGCCGCCTAACACCTTTCCTTATCGCAGCTGATTTGGTGTATAGTTTTACAGACTGAACATCGATCCCAGGCACCTCAGGGAAAACCGCTCGGGCACAATCCCGCCGCAGCAAAGAGGGAAGGATTCATTTCAAGAATGAAAGATGAGACGCGGGGGGAGAAAATGGATCAAATCACCCTCTCCGAGACAACCCTTGCAGACCAGGAAGGCTTAGCGGCAGAACGGGAGCCCGCCGGAAAGATGGCGGCGGTCCCGGCATTCACGCTCACCCAGATCGTCCGGACGGGGGCCGCCTTCCTCTTCAAAAACAAGGGCGCCTTTATCGGGATCGGGCTGGCGCTCTTTCTTTTGATGATCCCGCTTCCAGAGGGACTCTCGCCGGCGGGGCAAAAGGCCCTCTCTCTGGTCAGCCTCGCCTTCATCTTCTTCATGACCGAACCGATCCCCCTTCCGGGGGTCGCGCTCCTCATTGCCGTCCTCGAGGTCTTGATGGGATTGGGAGAATCGACGGAGGTGGCGCGCTCCTTCTTCAACGATTCCGTTTTTTTTATCATGGGATCGCTGATGATCGCCACGGCCCTTATCCGCCAAAATCTCGACAAACGGATCGCCTTGTGGATTGTCCGATGGACCGGTCCCCAGGTGAACCGGCTCGTCTTTGGAATGGCCGCCGCCTCGGCCCTGATCGCCTCTTTGCTCGGAGAGCACACGGCCGCCGCGATCATGCTTCCGGTGGCGGTCAGCCTCCTCAAACTCTCGGGGGAAGAACCGCACGAGATCAAGAATCTGTCGGCGCTGCTGCTTCTCTCGATCGTTTACGGCGCCATGATCGCGGGAATCGGAACCCCCTCCGGGGGAGCGCGCAATGCTATTATGATCGCTTATTGGCGGCAGCTCTTCCACATCGACATCAGCTACGGCAAGTGGGTCATTTATGCCTATCCGATGGTCCTCATTCAGATCCCGATCGTCGCCTACCTGCTCCAACATACCTTCCGCCCCGAGCGCTCTGAAATGACGGAAGCGGTCATCCGGCTTAAAATCAAGGTGGAGGAAGGCGGCCAAATGGGAGGGCAGGATTGGATCGCCCTCCTCATTTTAGGGATCACCCTTTTCATGTGGATCGCCC
>JAHFEM010000230.1:0-375 GCA_023248505.1 Nitrospirota bacterium | reverse complement strand
CCTGGGGATCATTTCTCTGATCGGCGTCCTTCTTTTTCTAGCCGCCGGGACCGTTCGATGGGAAGATTTAAACAACGGCGTCAACTGGGGCGTCCTTCTGATCTATGGAGGAACCCTCTCCCTTGGGCTGGTCATGCAGGAGACCGGCGCCGCGGTCTGGGTCTCTCACCTCTTTTTAGACCATTTGAAACCGATCGGGCTGGCCCAAGGGATCCCCTTCCTTCTGGCGGTGAGCCTCCTCACCGCAACAATCACCTGCATCATGACGACCGGTGGAACCGTCGGAATCTTAGGCCCCATCGTTCTTCATATGGCGACGCTTTCCGGAACCTCCGTGGTCGCCGCCGGTTTCGTCACGGCGATCTCCTCGGCTTT
>JAHFEM010000229.1 GCA_023248505.1 Nitrospirota bacterium | reverse complement strand
TTATTCTACATTTCTCTGCTGATCATCCTCTCCTCCTTGCTTTTTCAACGAAGGGATTTTAAATAGCGATGAATATTCGGCTCACGCGGCGCATGGGATGGATCGGCCTCTCGATTCTCTTTTTCTTTTCGATCATCTATCTGAAGGTGTTCATTTCCTCCAGAGCCGAATTCAAAACGGCTGAGGCGGCCCGTGTGCAGGGGGATGATCGCGAGGCGATCGCCCACTATGAGCGGGCGATGCTTTGGTATCTCCCGGTGGGGGGATATGTCGAACCCGCCGCCGAGGCGCTCTGGAATCTGGGCGTCCTGCTGGAAGAGAAGGACCGGAAGCTGTCGTTGGAGGCGTTCCGTTCGCTCCGAAGCGGCTTCTATGCGGCGCGAAGCTTTTACACCCCCGGGCAGTCATGGATTGATCGGGTCAACGAAAAGCTTGCGCGCCTGACGGCGCAGGAGCCGCCTTATTCGGAACAGGAGAAAAAGAGGACATCGGAGCAGCGGACGGCCGAGGCGCTGGCGGTCCTGAAACGGCCCCAACGGCCGTACACCGGGTGGTCGATTCTCCTCGAAATTGGATTTTGGGGGTGGGTGTCGGGGGTCCTTCTTTTTATCGTCACGGGGTTTAGCTCGGAAAATCGGGTGATACCGAAGCGGGGTCTTCTGCTGGGGGGATTGATCCTCTTCTTCTATGCCCTGTGGATTGTCGGCATGATGAATGCCTAATATTGGGAAGGAGAAGATCGAATGAGCGCCGTTTATCTATTGATGATTCTTCTCGGCATCGTCGGAGTAGGCCTCAGCTTCTGGGGTCAGGGGAGGCTCCATCCGCCGTATGACGCAATGAGCGCGCTCGGTCTGCCGCTCAGCCTGATTGTCGGACTCATGGGTGTTTTGCTTTTGTGTGTTCCTCATTTTTTCGGCTAACTATTTTGGGTGGAGGACTCGGTGGGAAAAGAAATGACCGGTCAAAAGAACATCGCGCTGATCGGGAGCGGCTATTGGGGGAAAAACCTCCTCAGAAACTTTGATCAGCTCGGGGTTTTAAGGACCGTTTGCGATAGCGATTCCGCCCGTCTCTCCAGTTTCAAGGAATCTTATCCAAACCTCTCTTATACAACCGATCTCTCAGAAGTTCTCAGAGATCCTCGAATCGATGCGGTCGCCATCGCTGCTCCGGCCTCCCTCCATTTTGAACTCGCCCAGAAAGCCCTGGAGGAGGGAAAGGATGTTTTTATTGAAAAGCCCCTCGCCCTCGACGCGAACGAAGGGGCCCTCCTCGTGGACTTAGCAGAGAAGCGGAGGAGGGTCTTGATGGTCGGCCATCTTCTTCAATATCATCCTGCGATTTTAAAGTTGAAAGCGTTGATCGACGAGGGGGCGCTCGGCAAGATTGATTACATCTATTCGACCCGACTGAATCTCGGAAAGATTCGGAGGGAAGAAAACATTCTCTGGAGCTTTGCCCCACACGACATCTCGGTGATTTTGATGCTGCTCGGAGAGCTTCCCAAGGAGGTCTCGACGCATGGGGGAAACTATCTTCACCCGACCATTGCCGATGTGACCTTTACGAACTTTTTGTTCGGAAACGGGGTGAGGGCCCATATTTTTGTCAGCTGGCTCCATCCCTACAAAGAGCAGAAGATGGTGATTGTCGGCGAGAAGAAAATGGCCGTCTTCGACGATGTATCGCCCGATCGAAAGCTCCTTCTCTTTCCGCACAAGATCGAATGGATAAATCGAGAACCGGTTCCATCGAGGGGAGATGGCGAGATCGTTCCGTTAGTGATGAAGGAGCCGCTCTTGGAGGAGTGCATTCACTTTCTCGATTGTATTTCGAATCGGAAGAAGCCGAAGACGGACGGGGCCGAAGGACTCCGAGTGCTTCAAGTTCTACAGGCTTGCCAATCTTCCCTGCATGGGCAGGGAAGGCCTGTCTTGATCGGCAGTTTTCCGAAAGAAAAAGCGGCGAAGCGGGAGTTCTACATCCATCCGACCAGCATACTGGATGACGGAGCCAAAGTAGGAGAAGGGACAAAGGTCTGGCATTTTTCTCACATCATGGCCGGAAGTGAGATTGGCCGAGACTGCAATATCGGACAGAACGTGGTGATCTCTCCCCAGGCCAAGGTCGGCAATGGCGTGAAAGTTCAGAATAATGTTTCCATCTATACCGGGGTCATTCTTGAGGATGACGTTTTCTGCGGTCCGAGCATGGTCTTCACCAATGTCATCAATCCCCGAAGCGCCATATCGCGGAAAGAAGAATATAAAACCACCCTGGTTAAGCAGGGAGCGACCATCGGCGCCAACGCAACCATTGTCTGTGGAATTACCGTCGGCCGGTATGCATTTATCGGCGCGGGGGCTGTTGTGACAAAGGATGTTCCCGATTTTGCATTGATTTATGGAAATCCGGCTGTACAACATGGATGGATGTGCCGATGTGGCGTGAAGCTCAACTTGAAAGGACCCAAGGCGGCTTGTTCAGCTTGCGGGGCCGTTTATAAGAAAGATAAAGCAGGATGCCATCTTCTTTCCTCTCCAGCCTCCCGGTAAGATTCAAATTCAGTGGGACTGCTCTTTCTCATTCAAGAAGAGCAGCCCCATGGCGCGACAAGAGACCTTCTAAAAGCCGATATTAATCCGCCCCGTGTAGAGGGGAATCTTCGAGAAATCAACCTCAGCAACAAAATTAATGATGAGAAGGGAGATCTTGACCCCGATAAATCCTTTTGTTAGACTCAGGCTTTCTTCTTTCAGATTCAGATTGGTGACCTTCTCCTTGGTTTTTATCCAGACTTGACCGATGCCCGCATAAGGGGTTACAAAAGCAAGGCCCTTGCTGATCGAGAGGTCCGCTCCGGTCGTTTGCAGATCCAAATTATCGACACCGAGGAGTCTGGTGTAAGATCCCCGAATGGCGACGGCCGGAAGAACGGCATTTCCTGAAATAAAGGCCCATTTAAGCTCGCCTCCCACCATCGAAACATTCGATTGGGGTACTTTTCCATAAACGGCTCCGATATCAAATCCGAAGGGGAGTCCCTTTTGGATATGTAGTTTGGGAAGGATCATTTGGCTGGAGGGGCCTTCAGTGATTTTGGTCCAATAAGATCGGTCCTCGCGGATATTGGCCGCGGTGACCTCGGCCCCGATGTCGATCCCGAGGATTCCAAGTGGTTCCGCCGGGCTGAGGGGAAGATAGCTCAAAGCAAGGCCGGCTTCTTCGCTTAAGTCCTTAAATTCACCTTGTGTCAGAGTCGTTGTTCGAGTCAGGTCAATATCAAAATCCGCGGCCAAGGCAGGTGCAATGTGAGCCCACAGGGAAAGACCGACGATCATCCAGAGCATCGTTCTGAATAAATTTGGCATCAATGCCTCCTGTTCTTCCGGGTTTTTAGGGTGTGAAGATGTTGTTCGGTGAATTTTTTTCTTTTTCCCTCTTGACAAAAGAAGAACTCAAAACTATAATTAATCGTTTATCTGGCTGGGTTTAGCCTCTTTCCTTCCTTTTTTCAGGGCTTAATTCAATTTGAAATAACGAAGTACGGGTGCTTATAGCACAGTTTTTTCTTGGTTGTAGAGAATATAAGCTGGCGTAGCTCAGTCGGTAGAGCAGCTGACTTGTAATCAGCAGGTCGGGGGTTCAATTCCCTTCGCCAGCTCCATCGTAAGTGGCGTGTTTCGGAATGACGAAGGGTTGAAGAGGCTGGATATCAGCTGGGGAGGTTCCCGAGTGGACAAAGGGAACAGACTGTAAATCTGTCGCCTTAGGGCTTCGGAGGTTCGAATCCTCCCCTCCCCACCACGAAGTTAAGGTGATAGAGAGCTTCGGCCAGTCGGAGAAAGGGTTACGCGGGAATAGCTCAGCGGTAGAGCGCTAGCCTTCCAAGCTAGGGGTCGCGGGTTCAAATCCCGTTTCCCGCTCCAATCTAAAGATACAGACGACATTAGTATTCTATTGATTAAAAGAAATTCAAACCAAGATCTAACAGGATCTAAATAGAAGAGCGAGCCGTTTTTGTTGCCCTGCCTCACTTAATAATAGAATCCATTCGGGCCCTTGTAGCTCAGTTGGCAGAGCACATCCTTGGTAAGGATGAGGTCACCGGTTCGATCCCGGTCGAGGGCTCCAGTAGAAGGGTGGTCAGACGGATTTCTTCGACCGACTGAAGGCAGGAATGAGACGATCAGGGTGACATGAAGCGATATTTCATGTATTCATTTTTGGAGGGATAGATGGCGAAGGCGAAATTTGAGCGGACGAAGCCGCACGTGAACATAGGGACGATCGGGCATGTGGATCATGGGAAGACCACGCTGACCTCTGCGATCACCAAAGTACTGGCGGAGAAGAAGTATGCCGAGTATTTGGCCTATGACCAGATCGACAAAGCCCCCGAGGAGAAAGAGCGCGGGATCACCATCGCGATCGCGCACGTGGAGTATCAAACCGACAAGCGGCACTACGCGCACGTCGACTGCCCCGGGCATGCCGACTACGTCAAGAACATGATCACCGGCGCCGCGCAGATGGACGGAGCGATCCTGGTCGTCTCCGCCGCCGACGGCCCGATGCCGCAGACCCGGGAGCACATTCTGCTGGCGCGGCAAGTGGGGGTGCCCTACATCGTCGTGTTCATGAACAAAGCCGACATGGTCGACGACAAAGAGCTCTTAGAGCTGGTGGAACTAGAAGTCCGAGAGCTGCTGAGCAAGTATGAATTTCCCGGAGACGACATTCCCGTCATCGTCGGCAGCGCGCTGAAAGCGCTGGAGGGAGACAAAGGAGAGATGGG
>JAHFEM010000228.1 GCA_023248505.1 Nitrospirota bacterium | reverse complement strand
GTCCCCGCCGATGACGGGTCAAACCGATCGGGACAATCGCCAATGATCGGACCGATGGGTAGAACTTCACCAAGTCCTCGATACTTTTGATCAAGTAGTCGCCGTCATTGATACCGGGACAAAGGACGATCTGGGTATGGAGCACAATCCCATGTTCGGTCATCTCGCGAATCTCGGCTAGAATATCGCGGGCGCGCGGATTCACAAGCATATAGCGGCGCAGTTCCAGGTCGGTGGTATGGACCGAGATATAAAGGGGGCTCATCTTTTGCTCGAAGATGCGCTCTTTATCTTTTCGGGTCAGGTTCGTGAGGGTAATGTAATTGCCGAAAAGAAAAGAGAATCGGTAATCTTCATCGCGGACATAGAGCGTCTCCCGCTGTCCTTCCGGCATTTGGTCTACAAAGCAGAAGAAACATTTATTCGGACAGCTTCGAATCTTCATCTCCGGGAAATCGATCCCCAGGGCTTCATCAAGATCCTTCTCCACCTCCACTTCCCAGACTTCGCCGCTCGGTTTCGCCAACTCCAGGAGAAGCACCTCTTCCCCTTCGACAAAGCGGTAATCGAGGACATCTTTCATCTCTCTTCCGTTCGCGCTGATCAACCGATCGCCGACCTGAACTCCAATCTCTTCCGCGATGCTGCCGGATTCGACCTTCTCGATCGCCAGACCCGAGTTTTTTGAAAGACGAACCCCTTTTTGTTCCATGGACCACCTTCATTTCAGATGACTTGCAAAGGAAAAGCCCTTCGCGATGAAGGATCGATTATAGAGGGCGGCGGGTCCGAATGTCAATTGGGGAGTTTTCAACACCTCGCGTGGAAAGATTGTGGATAAGCACCTCTTTTTAGCAACGAAAGGCCGATCACTCTTGACGAGAGAGCTGTTTGCCTAAATTCGAGGCAGATTGCGGCACAGGAAATGAATCAGGAAATAAATAATGTTTATTCGCGCTGACGCCGACAGCGGGTCCGCACTTTTTTCGACGGCTCCCGGGGAAAATATTCAATCTCATAAAAAGCACTTGATCCGTGAGATTCGATTCGCTATAATCGGCTCGCCTCACTCATGGAGAATTTGGAAATGGTCTTCGAGATCCATCACATCGAAGGGTTTGATCCGACCGGAAGAATGTTCAGCCGCAATGTTCGGGTCAATGTCGGCGAGAACGGCTACACCGGTCACTTCAGTTACGAAGGACTGACGGCTCAGAGCAGTGAGTACCCGACGGTCGACGAAGTGTTGAACGACCTCGCCAAGAAGCTTCAAAAAAAGGGATTCACGGAACTAAGGACGCGGGTCAACTTCAGAGAAGACCGCTACCTCGCCGAGAGAGAACCCTGGGTCTACCACAAGGCCTCGTAATCGAAGAGGAGACCCCTGCCCTCTCTTGCGGTGAAACGGATGCCGCCCTCCTCCACTAGAACGCCTTCCACACCCCCGCTTCGCACCGAAATCACCGTCGCGCATGATTCGAAAACACACGAGGGGTGAAGCGTCAGTGGAAAGACTAAAAGAAAAAATATTTTGCGCCTCCGCCTTCCGTCTTTTGACTCTGGAAATGTGTTCTCGCTTGTGTTAGGATAGCGCCGGTTTTGAAAAGATGACGTCACGTTCATACAAGAAAACGCTTCTGCTTGCTCTGTTTGCCGTCCTCATCGTCTGGGGGATCGGTCAGTGGGTCACCCTTCCCTCGTCGGCCCGACAGACCGAACCGAAAGAGGTCGGCCCCGACGCCCTAAAGAAGGCACGGATAGACGATTCGAAGCGACAGTTTCGTCTTTCCGAGCGGCGTACGAACGACCGCGCCTCTTCTCTCCCTTCGCTTCTGACCCTCTATGATGAAAATCAATTCCAAGCCGTCTCCGATCAAATCGTCGGCCTTTCGGACGACAAGAAAAACGCAGCGATCCATCTTCTTCATGGCAATGCCCTCGCCTTCCTCGGCAAGCCGGAAGAAGCGGTGGCGGCCTATCAACAGGCCTTTCGCCAGGCCGAGGACCCTCAAGAGCAGGCGGCCGCATTGGCCAACTTCGGTCTTCTCTTTTCAATCAGGGGCGTCTGGAGGGAAGCGATCCACTGGATCGAGCAGGCGTTGGTGATTGACCGTCAGACCGGCCACCGGCAGGCCGAAGCGGCCGATCTCGCCCTTTTGGGAACCCTTTATTATCAAGCGGGGGATACTGCGAAGGGATCGGAGGCTCACCTGGAGGCGTTGAAAATCGCCGAAGCGATCTCCGATCGGCGGCTGATGGCGCGCCAGCTGGCCTCTATCGGCAATCTCCACTATCTGGATCACTCCTATGACACCGCCCTCGATTATCAGCAAAAGGCGCTGAAGCTCTACCGGGAGCTGGGGAGCCCGATCGGTGAGGCGGTCTCCCTCACCAGCCTCAGCTTCATCCACAAAGAAAAGAAGGAGTTCACGAAGGCGCTTGCCTACCAGTCCGACGCCCTTGCCATCCATCAGGCCGGGAAGGACCGCTCCGCCCAGGCAAACGACCTCATCAATCTGGCGCTGATTTATCAGGATCAGGGGGAGTTGGAGAAGGCGATCGGATCTGCGGAGAAGGCGCTGAAGATTCGGGAGGAGATGGGCGACGCCAACGAAATGGCCAACGTCGAAGGAACCATCGGAACGATCCACCAGAGCTTCGGCAATCTCCCCCAAGCGATCCAGCATCTCGAGAAGTCGAAAGAACTTTTCCAAAAGGGGGGCGCCTCCCAGAAGATCCATATTGTCGATCAACGGATTCAGACCTTGCGCGACCAGACGCGGCGCTAATCTCCATCAGAACCTCGCTCGCAACCGAGCGATTCGATGATCGCCCGAGCTCGCCAAGCCCGGCGAACCCCCTTATGGTGGCATACCTTTTTTAATCTCTTTATTATTTCCAGAATAACGATCTGTTAAATTAATTTTCAAACGGCTCCGGGAGAAATCGACACAAAATTATTACTTTATTCTTCCGATTTTCATTAGGAGTTGTGTCATAATACATTTTTAGTATGCTCACCGTGTAAGAGCACCGAGGCGGCCAGTGAAAAAGCGATCCGAGAATCATCAAACAAAGAAGGGAAAAAAGAAAGCACCCAAGGAACGATCGGCTAAGTCAATCGATCGTCTTAATCAAGAGCTTCAGACGCATCAAATTGAGCTGGAGTTGCAAAACGAAGAGCTTCGTCTCTCCCAAAGTCTATTGGAAGAGTCGCGGAATAAATATTCGGCCCTTTATGACTTCGCTCCGATCGGTTACTTTACACTCGACCCCAACGGACTCATCTTGGAGGTCAATCTGAAAGGTTCGGAGCTGCTCCAAATAAAAAGAGAGCGTCTGGTCAAAACTCCCTTTCTTCTCTATATCGCCAAGGGGGATCGGAGAAAATTCTACGCTTATCAGAAAAAGATCCTCAAAAAAGAAGGCGCCCAGAAGTACGAGATCGAATTGAGGCGAAGAGACGACTCTTCGATCCAGGCCGAAGTCCATTGCATGCTTGTCCAGGGTCCCTCCGGGAGGCCGCTCTACCTTACGGTGGTTAATGATATTACGGATCGCAGGCGCTCGGGAGAAACCCTCGCGCAAGAAACAACAAAGGCGGAACAGGGCCGCCGGCTGGAATCGGAGTTTATCTCGGTCATCTCCCATGAGCTTCGAACGCCCCTTCATGCCGTGATCGGCTACACGGACCTTCTGCTGAACGCGACCTACGGCGCTATCCGCCCGGAACAGGCCGATCCCCTGAAGGGGGTCTTGAAAAACGCCCAAGACCTTCTCTCGTTGACCGATAACCTGCTCGACCTCTCGCGAATTGAAACGGAGGAGATCCCGATCCGTCTTCAGCTTGTCGACATTCCCTCTTTGCTTAAAGAGGCGGTGGCCGGCGTTAAGCCTCTGGCAAAGAGGAAATCGCTGGGGATTCGATGGATCCTCTCAGACGATCTTCCCGCGATCGAATCCGATCCCTGCACGCTGAGCAAAATTGCAACCCATCTCCTCTCCAATGCCGTCAAGTTTACGGCCAAAGGCACAATTACAATCTCAACGAGAAATGTATCGGATCGGAATGGGATTGAGATGCTCATCCAGGATACAGGCATCGGTATCCCACCGGAAAAGCTGAATAAAATATTTAATCCGTTTTATCAAGTTCATTCCGGTTTGGTCCGAGAATTCGACGGCGCCGGGCTCGGACTCGCTATTGTGAAGGGTCTCCTCAATCTCCTCAAAGGCGAAGTTCACGTTCAGAGCGATCATGGAAAGAGCTCGATTTTTACGATCTTTCTCCCGTATCGGTTCCACTCCTCGCCGCATCAATAGAATGTGGATCCCCCCTCTTTAAATTCCCATTACAAAACCAAAATCCCCAGTACGGCCGTGACCGCCACCACCGTCAGAATCCCTCCCCCCATCACAAAGAGCCCCCCGGCCCTAAAATAATGATGCCGGCGCAGCCAGCCCCCCAACCCGATGGCGGAGAAGCCGATCAGCGACGGGGTTCCGAAGAAAATCAGAAGGTCGTGGTAACCCGGCTTCAAGTAGATCGAGAGGGTTCCATAGAAGGGTTTCGCTTCTTTATCTTCCGCCTTAATGACAACGTCGTGCTGGGTCATCTGCTCGGTAAAGCTGGGGGGGCCGCGTTTCGGAATCAGGGTGATCTGGACCGGCGCTTCCTCATGAGGGGCCAGGTCGATATTTCGAGGATCGATTCGGGAGAGCCATTCCTGCGGCTTTCGCTCGATGCTGAGGGTGTAATAGTTCATCTCCTCCCCCGGATTGGAGATGACCAGATCGATGACCCGCCT
>JAHFEM010000227.1 GCA_023248505.1 Nitrospirota bacterium | reverse complement strand
GGACATTCTTCTTTTTTCCCACGGTTTCTCCATTGAAGTGGTGAAGGGGTATCGCTATGCGGGCGGCGGCGCGGCCGTAACGCGGGGCGCCAGGGTCAGCGTTGGAATTCAGTGTACATGATGACCCCCTTTTTGGGAAGGGGGCCATTCTTTGATCCATCTCCCGTCTGCCGATGGATCGGTCCGTGGGAACCATCGGCGCGGAGGTTCCCATGGCGGCCCGCTAAACACCGGGTTGTTTTGGAAAAAAGAGGAAGAACCGGGACCCTTTCCCGATCTCGCTTTCGGCGGTGATTTTTCCGCCGTGCGCCTCCACAATGTGCTTCACGATCGACAGCCCCAAGCCGGTCCCGCCGAGCTCTCGGGAGCGGGTTCGATCGACGCGATAGAAGCGCTCGAAAATGCGGCCGAGATCCTCCTTGGGGATGCCGATGCCGCTGTCTCGAACTTCGATGACGACCCGGTCGGCCCCCTCGGAGGCGGTGACGGCGATCGTCCCCCGCTCCGGCGTGTATTTGATCGCATTGTCCACAAGGTTAATCAAGACCTGGTTCAATTTTTCCGGATCGGCCTGGAGCGAGAGCCCCGGCGGAACGGAGACGGCGAGGGTCTGCTCCCGCTTCTCTGCAAGCGGCTTCAGCAGCAGGAGATTTCTGTCGACCGCCTCGCGAAGATCGATCGGCACAGGCCGGATCGGATCGAGCCCCGATTCGATTCGCGAGAGCTGCAGCAGGTCTCGGACGATATTGGCCATCCGGTCGGTATGTTTCTGAAGGATCGTGAGGAACTCCTGCGCCTCGGTCGGATTCTCCAACCCGCCGTCGGCCAAGGTCTCAAGATACCCTTTGATCGCCGCCAGCGGCGTGCGCAGCTCGTGCGAGACATTGGCGACGAAGTCTTTCCGCATCCGTTCGAGCCGTTTGATCTCGGTGATGTCATGAAAGACCAGGACGACCGAGCGGGGCGTCCGCTCTGTGACGGAGGCCTGCACCTGAAGGTGAGGGCGGGGCGGGATCTCCAGCTGAATTTCACGGGAGAGGGGTTTCCCGGACTGAATGACCTCCTCGATCAGCGCGTTGAGCGGATAATGACGGAGCCGCTCGTAATGATATCGGCCGATCCATGTATCGCCGGAGAGGACGAACATCCGCTCGAATGAGGCGTTGGTTAAGACGATCTTCCCCTTGTCATCCAAGACCAGGACCCCCTCCACCATGCCGGAGAGGATCGCGAGGGTCTTGGCGCGATCATCGGAGAGGTCTTGGATTTTTCTTTGGAGATCATCCGCCATCCGGTTCAGCGCTTCCCCGAGCGCTTCCATCTCATCTCCCGATCGGATCCGGATGCGGTGGTGAAAATCTCCCCGTGCGATCGTTTGGGCGGCCTCGGTCATTTGTAAGAGGGGGGCGGCGAGGCGCTTGGAGAGAAGATAGCTCAAAAGAAGGGCGCCGAGGAAGGCGATTCCAAGCGCGACGAGGAGAAAATGCCGCATCTGGATCATCTGCGTCGAGATATCGGAGAGCGGCAGCGCCAGGCGGACCACGCCGATCGTTTCCCCCCCGGACTGAATCCGCCGCGCCAGATAGAACATTTCCATTTGAACCGTCTCGGAGAAACGGATGGAGCTTCCGGTTCCGCGGGCCAATGCCGCTTCGACCTCCGGGCGATGGAGATGATTTTCCATCTTCCGGAGGTCCGCTCCGCTCTCATATGAATCGCCGGCAACCGTTCCGTCGGCGCGAAGCAGCGTGAGGCGCGCGTGGATCTCCTGCCCGAGTCGATCCGCGATGGGGTCGACGACCTCCTCATCGCCGGAGAGAAGGGGATCGCGGAAGAGATCTTCGGCCAGCGCCGCCTGGGCCGTCAGGCTCTTCTCAACTTGACCGAGGGCATACCGTTTAAAAGACCAGAGGGTCAGACCGCCGATGAGGAGGAGCACCAACGTAGAGAGAAGAAGGGAGGCCGCCATCCACTTCCATTGAATCGGGAGCGAGCGAGGGGCCGCTCCGAATCCGGGCGCGTGGAGATTTTGATCGGTATATCCTGCGGCGTCTTTTTTCAGCCGTTCATTCCTCATCAACGAGTTTGTAGCCTAGGGAGGGGACCGTTTCGATGGCGGCGGCGAGCAGCGGGATCTTCTCCCGCAGCCTGCGGATATGCACATCCACCGTGCGGGTGGTTCCGAAGTAGTCATACCCCCACACCGTGTTGAGCAGATAATCGCGGGTGAGCACCTTCCCCTTGCTCTTGAGCAGATGCTCGAGCAGGGAGAACTCCTTTGCCGTGAGCGCCACCCGCTTCTGCGCCACCTTCACCTCATGACGGGCCATATCCATCGCCAGATCCCGATAGGCGTAGCCTGCGGCGCTCTGCTTTCTCTCCGATCGTCTCAGCAGGGCTTTGACCCGGGCCATGAGCTCCTTGGGGGAGAAGGGCTTGGTGACATAGTCATCGGCGCCGAGCTCCAGTCCGACCACCTTATCGCTCTCCTCGTCGCGGGCGGTGAGCAGGAGAATGGGCAGAGCGGCGGTCTCCTCTTTGGCGCGCAGCTTTCGGCAGACCTGCAGGCCGTCTTCCCCCGGCATCATCACATCCAGGATCACCAGCGCCACCGGCTGCTTGGCGAGCAGCTTCAGCGCGTCGGTGCCGTTGCAGACACAGAGCGGCTCGAAGCCTTCCTTCTGCAGGTGGTGCGCCACCAGCTTGCTTAAATCCGCCTCGTCATCCACCACCAGGATCTTCTGCGCCATCCTCGCTCCTTGAATTGGGTTCAAATTTTGGAAGATCTTCGGTCTGATCTTCGATCTTTTTCCATCCCTCTCGAAGGGGAGTCCAACGATTCCTCGGACGAGGTTTTCGGGACCGCTTAAGCGGCCTCTTCCGGCGTGCTGAATTTATAACCGATGCCCCGAACCGTCAGAAGAAACTGGGGGTGAGCGGGATCGGGCTCCAGCTGTTGCCGGATCGCGTGGATATGAACGTCGAGGTTATGCTCCTCTACAAACTGGTTTTCTCCCCACAGGGTCGTGATCAATTCGTCCCGTTTAAACACCTTTCCAGGATGTTGCGCCAGGTATTTTAAAATGCCGAATCCGGTCCGGCTGAGCCGAAGAAGACGGCCGCCCATCCGGACTTCGTGGCGTTCGGTGTCGATCACCAGCGGGCCGATCCGGTACGGGCCGGCCAGGATTTGCTCAGCGGCCATCCGTCTGCGGCGCAGCAGCGCTTTGATGCGGGCGATCAGCTCCCGGAGGCTGACCGGCTTCGGGAGATAATCATCGGCGCCCGATTCCAGCCCCTGAACGCGATCGGTTTCGTCTCCCAAGGCCGTCAAGATCAAAAGCGGAATCGCCTGGGTCTTCAGATCTTTTTTCAGCGCTTTGCAAACGTCCCAGCCGTTCATATCGGGGAGGATCAGGTCGAGGATAATCAAGCCGGGCGGCCGGTGTCGCGCTTCGGAAAGTCCTGTTTGGCCGTCGGTGGCGGTTCGGATACGATAATGATGCCGGGTGAGCTCTTTTCTTAGGATCTCAATCATGTCGAGGTGATCCTCGATGATGAGGATCTCTTCAGCTTCTGGAGTGGTTCCGGGGACGCGGTCCTGCATCATGAAATCGATATTAACAGGGAGATATTGCATGAAGATTACGTCGGTGTTAACTTTTTGTTCCGGGGTCGAGCGGGGTCCTGCAAAGGAAGAGGGGCGGTTTCATAGAAAGGATCGAACTCAATCGAGTGATTCGATCGAGCCGATGGGGCTTCTCTCTCAACCCCCTCCTTCCCCCCTCTCACCGCTTGAATGAGCCGGTTGGCGGTATTGATAACTTTCTCTCGGATGGAAAGGGGGAGGAGGGGGGTCCGGAAAAGAACCGCCGCATAGGTGGTCCAATAAAAAAAACCATCGAAGATCAAAGCCGTAAAGGGGGCCATGGAAAACGTCCGTCGAAGAAGCATCGTTGTAAGGAAGACGGCGGCCGTTAGAAGAAGCGTTCCGGCGAGTTTCCGCCAGGGGAGAAACTCCTCCCGGGAGACGGCCATCAGCCTTCGCAGCTTCCAGAGCATCATTCCCTTCCCGACGCACATGACCAGAACCGAGGTGAGGACCGCCCCGGTCAGGCCGGCTATTTTGATGAATGGCACCATCAGCGAGAAGGCCAGAATGATTTTTATGACGGTCGTAAAGAGAATGAACGGAATCCGGGCGTGGCATCGAAGCATCCCGTCGGTCAGGAATACCGCCGAAAGGATTCCCAATGCGGAGATTTGAAAAAGGGGGACACTTTCTTTATACGCTTCCGTAAAGAGAAAGGCGATCATGTCCGGGGCGATCAGGTTGAAGAAAACTCCGAGCGGGAAAAAGAAAAGGGCGAGGCGCGCGGTGACATCATGCCAGAGAGCAAGCCGTTCTTGAATCGAGCCCTCCTTCAGAAGCGCGGTCATCCGGACCATTAGGACCTGAGTGGTCGGCGTGTAAATAAAATCAACGATTGGAATCTGCGTGACCCCGACAGAGTAAACGGCGAAGGTCGCTACATCGAAGAGAGCGGCGACGGCATATTGGTGCAGATTCTGCTGAAAGACATCGATCAACACGGAGGCCCCGAATGGAAGGGCATAGGCGAGCTGCGTTTTAAAGTGGTCCGGCCTCACCAGGGAGGCGCGCGTTTCCCTTCCGCGAAGGAGGATGCGGGCCGTATAGGCCGATGCGGTCAGGAAGCGCAATCCCGCAAAGGCGGTCAACCCTGCGATCACGGCAGAGAGGGAGCGGCCGATCAGGAGGGGGACAATGATAAAAAGGGCGCGAACCGTCTCCGACAAGAAGAGGA
>JAHFEM010000226.1:2495-4833 GCA_023248505.1 Nitrospirota bacterium | reverse complement strand
AAGCTCGATCAATAGTGCAAGCTGCTCTTTCACCGATTTCTCCTAACGATCCCTCTTTCTCAAAGGAAGACACTCCGGTATGGTGGGCCCACCAGGATTCGAACCTGGGACCAGCCGGTTATGAGCCGGCAGCTCTAACCGCTGAGCTATGGGCCCGTTTGGGTTACCCCAGCGGGCAATGACCTCACTGCAAGGCGCTTTCAGAAATCCGAGATCTCCGGCGGGAGTCCCGAAACCCGAAAGTTCCTTCTCCCTGCTCACCGCCGGATACGGCGGCCGGTCCGAGCAGGGTTTGATCTTTCTTACAAGCTTTCGACAAAACTCTTCAGCCGTTTGCTTCGGCTGGGATGACGGAGCTTGCGGAGGGCTTTCGCTTCGATCTGCCGAATTCTCTCCCGCGTGACCTCGAAATCCTGGCCGACCTCCTCCAACGTGTGATCGGTCGACTCGCCGATCCCGAAGCGTTTTCTCAACACCTTCTCTTCCCGGGGAGTCAAGGTTTGAAGAACGCTGTTGATCTGCCGTTGCAGGTCGTATCGGATCGCCGCATCGAGCGGGGAAATCACCTTTTTGTCCTCGATAAAATCGCCCAGATGCGAATCCTCTTCTTCGCCGATCGGCGTCTCCAAAGAGATCGGCTCCTTGGCAATCTTGAGGATCTTCCGGACCTTTTCAAGCGGCAGATCCATCTTCTCCGCGATCTCTTCCGGAGAAGGCTCTCTCCCCAATTCCTGGACGAGCTGGCGCGAGGTCCGGATCAGCTTGTTGATGGTCTCGATCATATGGACCGGAATTCGGATGGTCCGCGCCTGGTCGGCGATGGCCCGGGTAATCGCCTGTCGAATCCACCAGGTGGCATAGGTCGAGAATTTATAGCCGCGCTTGTACTCGAATTTATCGACCGCTTTCATCAAGCCGATGTTTCCTTCCTGGATCAGGTCGAGGAATTGGAGACCGCGGTTGGTATATTTTTTCGCAATGCTGACGACGAGGCGGAGGTTCGCCTCCACGAGCTCGCTCTTCGCCAGCTTCATCTTCTGCTCCGCCTGAGAGAGTTGTCGGATCGAATCCTTCAGCTCTTCGGACGAGACAAACGCCACCTCTTCCACCTCGCGAATTCTCTTGCGGGCATTTCGATAGGTCTTCTCGACCTCGAGAATCTGCGCCTCCGAGAGGTTGACTTTCTTCTCGATCGTCCGCATCTCCCTGCGCCCCTGCTTCGCTTTTTTGAAGAGGGCGCTGAGCTCATCATTCGCGCCGCTCATCCTTCTCTTGCAGAGGGAAATCTCTCTTTCCGCATGAATGACCTTGTCGGCCAATGACCGAAGCTCTTCAATGAGACCTTCAATGACGCGCGGATGGAGGTTCATCGATTCGATCTTCTCGATCACCTTTCCCCGCGCTTCTTTGAGCGTCTCCTGCGCCAATTTCCGGGTCTTTTCAGTCCGGGCAGAGCGTCTCGTCCTCTCGACCACCCTCAAGTAGTCACGATGGCGATTCTTCACTTGGTTCATCATTTCGAGGGTCTTGGTCTTGAGCTCTTTCTCGTCCTGCTCAACGACCTCAAATTCATCTTCAGGCATGGAGACAACGTCTCCGACCTGAATCTGATCCTCTTTCAACTCCTCGCCCAACGTCAGTACCTTTTGGACCGCGATCGGAAGGCCAAAGACGATATTGGAAATATCTTTCTTTCCCTCCTCGATCCGTTTGGCAATCTCGATTTCGCCTTCGCGAGAAAGAAGCGGAACCGAACCGATCTCCCTCAGATAGAGGCGCACCGGATCATCCGTCCGGCTGACCGCCCCCGGGGTGAGATCGATCTCTTTCTCTCTCTCCTCGCCGACGATCTCTTCGTCTACCTCTTCGACCTCTTCGACTTCTTCGACCTCTTCATCCGATTCCACCGCCATTCTTTGGAAACGGCCCGCTTCCTCAGGATCAATGACTTCGATATCCATTTCGCCGAACATCATCATAATATGGTCGAGCTGATCGGAGGAGAGGACATCGGCTGGAAGCGCGTTGTTCAATTCCTCGTACGTGAGGAATCCTTTCTCTTTGCCTAAAGAGATCAGTTGTTTGACTTCTTCCATTTTTTCTTCTTTGGACATGGAACCTCCAATACTATTTCTTGAATGAAAAAATAATGCTCAATCTTAATGAGAGAGGGTCAAATGGCTGAGTTCTTTCCGAAGTTTAAAAAAGTGCTGCTGCAACGACTTCACCAGAGAGAGATCTCCCCCTTTTTCCGCCAGCCTGATTTTGTTTTGGATTTCGCTGCTTTCCCTTCGAAGCCGCTTCGCTCGAAGAGAGATGATGCAATCGCGCGCCGCCT
>JAHFEM010000226.1:0-2485 GCA_023248505.1 Nitrospirota bacterium | reverse complement strand
GCTGCATATTTTCGAAATTGTTTTCACGAACGGACAGTCTGCTCAATACCGTCTGGAGCGCCTCTTCTACCTCATACAAATTGCCCGGCGAAGACCACCGGCGATCCTCCGCATTCCAAAAGTATGAAAGAATCCCGCGAATCTGCGGGTCTGTAAAATCTTCCAGATCAAGCTGGTTGAAAAGCGCCGAAGGATCGATTTGATTCTGGAGGAGGAGAGCGGCAATCGTCTCCTCATCGTGAGGGAGCTTTGATCCCACAGACGGCATCGACCGATTCGGGAAAACCGGCTCTTTATTCTTCTTGATCCGAGTGGAGAATTCCGCCCGCAGGTCTTGTTCTTCGATCTGGAGCGCGTCAGACAGTCGCTTGAGATAGTGGCTTTGTTCGACCTTATTTTTTAACTTCTCAATGAGAGGTAAGATTTCTCCGATAACTTTTATTTTATCATCAATCGACTTGAGAGGGGAAGCCTCCGTCATCTTGACGATGGCAAAATCAATCGGGGTCTTGCCCTCTTCCAACTTCTTAATAAAACCGTCCTTCCCGTGTTTTCTGATAAACAAATCGGGATCTTCTCCGGAAGGGAGCGAGACGACCTTCGCCGAGATTCCCTCTTCGATAAAGAGCGGCGCCGTCCGAAGGGCCGCCCGGGCCCCGGCCTCGTCCGGATCGAAGATCAGGAGAACCTTCTCCGAGATTCTCCGAATGAGCCGCAGATGATCTTGTGTCAGGGCGGTTCCCAACGTTCCGACGACATTTTGGATTCCGGCCTGATGGGCGGCGATCACATCAAAATAACCTTCAACGACAATCAGAGAATGGATGCCGGCCCCCTTGGCTCGATCCAAGGCAAACAGGTGTTTCCCCTTCGTGTAAACAGGGGTCTCGGGAGAATTTAGATATTTCGGCTGCGAGTCGTCGAGAACCCGACCCCCAAACCCGACCACTCTTCCCTGCAAACTCCGGATTGGAAAGAGAACCCGGTTTCGAAACCGGTCGAAAAACGCCTCTTCTCCTTGAGCGCCCTCTCGCTTCGAGATCAATCCGGCTTTTTCCAATAGCGGGCGGGAGAATTGTTTTCCGAAGTGCCTGAGAAGATCATCCCGCCGCGGCAGAGCGAATCCGATCGAGAAGGCACTGATCGTTTCGGCGGTCATTCCCCTGGCCTTCAAATAATCTCGGCCGGGAGCCCCCTCCGGCCGCTCCAGCAGGTTCCGATGAAAATAGACGGCGGCGGCTTCATTTAATTCATAAATCTGAGCCGCTTCGCGTCGAGCGGGACTCTCTTTTTCTTCCGCCTCATACTCCGGGAGAGCCACCCCTGCTTTGGCCGCGAGCCTTCGGAGGACCTCCGGAAAAGGAGCTCCCTCTATTTTCATAACGAACTGAAAGACATTCCCCCCCGTGCCACATCCAAAACAGTGGAAGATCTGTTTCACCGGACTGACGGTAAAGGAGGGCGTTTTTTCGGCATGAAAGGGGCAAAGCCCCGAATAATTCTGTCCGGCTTTCTTCAGGGTAAGATATTCCGAGACAACGGCAACAAGATCACTTCTGTCCCGAATGGTTTCGACGAGTTGATCAGAAACCCTTCTTCCATTCAAAGGGAGAGACCTTCCCTAAATATTAAGAATCTGAACACGCGGATGCAAATAGATTTCTTTATTACTTCGGGTTGAAGAGGACCCGCATCGTTCGCTGTAAGAAATTTTCAAGCTTCTACTCGCCTCAGGCTTATTTCTGCCCGAGGCATTCTCGAACCATCTGGCTGACCTTGCTTCCTTCGGCCTTTCCCACGAGCTGTGGAACGAGGAGCTTCATCACTTTCCCCATGTCCTTTATCTCAGTGGCCCCGGACTGCGCAATCGCCTCTTTGATTTTGAGCCGAAGCTCCTCATCGGAAATCTGCTGAGGAAGAAACGATTGGAGAATGGCCAGCTCCTTCTGCTCTTTTTCAACGAGGTCCTGCCGTCCCCCTTTTGCAAACAGCTCAATCGATTCCTTCCGCTGCTTCACCGCGGAGCTGATCACCTGAAGGATTTCATCATCCGCCAGTTTTTGCCCTTTGCCTTTGTCGATCTCTTTATTCTTGATCGCCGAGCGCAACAGACGAATTACGGAAAGCCGGTCCGTATCGCCGGTTTTCATCGCCTGTTTCATATCATCAACGAGTTTTTGCTGCAGCGTCATGTTGGAGATAAGAGACCCCGATCAGAAAATTTCCCAGAATACGCAAAGCAAACGTAAATTTCCACTATAGCAAACTGGCGGTCTGTTGTCAAACACTTGTTTTTATTTCTGTTTCTGCCGGATGCTTAACCGGGAGGCCACTGCATCGGACGGCCCCCCAGTAAGTGAACGTGAAGGTGAAAAACAGTCTGTCCGGCATCTCTTCCTGAATTGACGACGGTGCGAAACCCCCGCTCTGCGATCCCTTTTTCCCGGGCCAGCTTCGGAAGGGTGAGGAAAAGATGGCTCATTTC
>JAHFEM010000225.1 GCA_023248505.1 Nitrospirota bacterium | reverse complement strand
AACCAATGGAATCGACAATGGAATCTCTCTCGAAAAAGATCATTCTCTCGGCGCTCATCATCCTCCTGAGCGGATGCAGCCGCCAACTCCGGCCCGATTCGGTCGGACCGACCCACCTCGAAGAAGGGCTGATCGCCTACGATCAGAATCGATGGGACGAGGCCCTCAAGCAACTCGATGCCGCCCTGAAGCTCGACCCGCAGAACACCGAGGCGCTCTTTCGGCGGGGGGTGATCCTCCAAAAACAAAACAAAAATGAAGAGGCCGTCGCCTCCTACCGGGAGGTGGTCCGGATCGACCCGAACCATTTCAAAGCCCACTACAACCTGGCCAACATCTACTCCTATGAAAAAGCCAACAACGTTCAAGCGATCTTTCATTACCGCCGTTTTCTGAGCCTCGCCCCCACCCATCCCCTCGCGGCGCGGGCGCAGACGCGGCTGGCCGAATTGACCGACGTCCCCGGCGATAAGCTGGCGCGGGGAAAGAGCCTGCCGGAAGAGGAAGGCGAAGGGGACATCCATCTGACGGGAGAGATCCTGGTCCCGGCGCTCCCCGCTCCGGCCGCGGCGACGATTCCGATTCCCGCCGCCCCTGCGGCGCCGGCGCCTCCTGCGGAACGAAATCTTTTGTTCCCGCAGGTCGTCTGCGTTCACGGAGAGACCGTCCGGGGAACTGTAGAAGGGACTGGATTTATGATCGCCCCTGGATATATACTGGCGAGCGGTCATGAGGCAAATCAAGCCGGCCGGTTGGAAGTCCAGTTCCAAGACGGCTCAATCTATCCTGCCTCGGTGTTATCGGTCAGCAGCGCGCTCGACCTCGCGCTGCTTCAGATTCCCTTTCAAGGGGTGGAGCCGCTCTCGTTTGTTTCGGCCAATACCGCCAAGGTCGGCGAATCGATTCTCGCCGTCGGCTGCCCGTTCGGACTCAACCACTCCGCCTCGCAGGGAATCATCAGCGCGCCGGAGCGGGTCCTCGGAGATCGGCCGGTGCTTCAGACCGATGTCGCGATCAATCCGGGCAACAGCGGCGGCCCCCTCCTGAACAGGCAGGGAGAGGTGGTCGGCGTGGTCTTGGGAATGCTTCCGGAAGCGCGCGGGATCGCCTTTGCCGTCCCCGGCCGGGAGGTCAAGAGATTCCTGGGAGAGACCTTCTTTCAGATGGGGACCCTCCTCGCCGAAGCGAAGCGGTATGGGGAATCGGCCGATCTTCTGGAGCAGAGCATCCGGTTCTGGCCCCCCTCCTCGAAGGCCTACAACAACCTCGGCGAGGTCTACCGGAGAATGAAGGCAATGAAGAAAGCCGAGCAAGCCTACATCAAGGCGCTGGAGATCAACCCGAAATATGCAGACGCCCACTTCAACATCGGCACTTTTTATGACAGCATGGGCAATCCGAAAAAAGCGGCGGCGCATTACCGAAGGTATCTGGAGCTGAAGCCCTCCGCGCCGGAGGCGGTCCAGGTAGGCCAATGGCTGGCGACGATTGAGATGGGAAAATAACGGAAGGGGGAAAGGCCAAAAGAGAAAAAGCGGTTTCCTGTTTTTTCCGCTTCCCGCCTACCGTCATTTAGGAATTGAGCATGAAATCACTGGGGCGATACGAAATACTCGCAGAGATCGGACGGGGCGCGATGGGGATTGTCTATCTCGGCAGCGATGCCAAGATCCATCGGCAGGTCGCGCTGAAGTGCCTCCGGCCCGAGCTGTTCGAGGCTTCGGAGGAGACCCGCAAGCGGTTCCAGCAGGAGATCCTCGCCTTAGGGCGGCTGATTCATCCGAACATTGTCACCATCTTCGATGCGGGAGAAGACCCGGCGACCGGCACCGCCTACATCGTCATGGAGTATGTCGAGGGAATCTCGCTCGGGCAGCTTCTTAAGAAAGGAGCGCCCCTTTCGACCGATCAGGTCGTTCGGATCGGAATCGATATCTGCCGGGCCCTCGAGTTTGCCCATCAGAAAGGGGTCATCCACCGGGATATCAAACCGGGAAATATTCTTTTGACGCCGGAGCTGCGCGCCATTAAAGTCACCGACTTCGGGATCGCGCGCCTCGACGGAGGGGGGCAGACCCAGACCGACCACCTTCTCGGCACGCCGCAATACATGTCCCCGGAGCAATGCAAGGGGGAGAAGATCGATGGACGGTCCGATCTTTTTTCCGTCGGCGCCCTGCTCTATGAGCTTCTGACCCGCCAGAAGCCTTTTCCCGGAGAGAATGTCGCCGCCATCATGCACCAGGTTTTAACCAAGACGCCGGTTCCGCCCGCGACCTTCTCCCCCGATATTCCAAAACCGCTCAGCGATCTCGTCATGAAGGCGATGGAGAAGGAGCCGGGTCAGCGGTTCTCTTCCGGGGCAGAGATGGCCGATGCGCTCGCGTCGCTCTCCACGCATCGGGAGCCTGCCGCAGAAGAGCGTCCCACCTTGGCGCTCTCTGAAAGTCAAGACGCGATCCCCTCAGCGCCGGCGGGCCAGCGCCGGCGCTGGGTCTGGATTCCGGTGGCCGTCGGGATGGCGGCGATTCTCGGTTGGTGGAGCTTCGGATCACGCCCGGAGCCGTCCTCCCCCTCCACAAGCGAGTCCGCCGCGGCCGCGAACGCCACGATGGGAAAGGTCGATCTTTCCAGCACCCCGACCGGAGCGGAGATCCTGATCGACGGGGAGCCGAAGGGGATCACACCGCAGAGGCTCGACCTTCCGGCCGGCTCTCATGAATTGGTTATTAAAAAGAAGGGGCACCACCCGCTGGAAGCGACCATCACCGTCGTTTCAGGGGAAGAGGTTCCCGTCGATCTGAAACTAATAGAAGAGGAGGGGACTCCATGAAGAGAATCAATCGAGTAACTGTCTGGGGGATCGCCGCGGTCTTCTTCCTCTTTCTTATCGGAATGAAGGGAACCGCAGAGGCCGCTCTCAAAAAAGGGGAGACCGCGCCGAGCTTCACCGCACTGGAATCGACAAAGAAAAAACCGATGGTCCTGGTCTACTTCTTCAAGCTCGACTCCAAACCGGCCCGCGAAGGGCTCGACTACCTCAAGAGCCTCCACGAACAGTACCAGAAGGAAGGGGTGGCGATTCTCGCCGTCACGCAAGACAGCGCCAAGGCGCTCGATCTCTATCTGAAAGAGCGCCCTCTCCCCTTCCCGGTTGTGAGGGATGACGGAAAAATCTTCGATTCCTATCAGGTCAAGGTGATCCTTCCGACGACCTATGTCCTCGGCCCCGGCGCCCGGATCACCGATGTCCTCGAAGGAGGCGGTCCCTCCTCCGCCCGCTTCATCACCACCGTGGCGCAACGCGGGCTTCAGCTGAAGAAGACCGCCCTGGCCAAGGCCTTGTTTGAGAGCGCGCTGAAATCGAACCCGAAGGATGCAACGGCCCAAGCCGGCCTGGGGCATGTCTATCTGAAAGAAGGAAAACTCGATCGCGCCGAGACGGAGTTCTCCAAGATCGCCCAGTTGAAATCACCTGAAGCGATCCTCGGGAAAGAAGGGCTCGCCGAACTCCACCTTCAAAAGGGAGAGTCCGACAAAGCGATCTCGATCGCCCAGGAAGTTGAGAAAGAGGACCCGAACAACGGACTCGTTCATCTGGTGAAAGGGAATGTTCTCGCCGGGCAGGGAAAACAAAAGGAGGCGCTGACGGAGTTCACCCGGGCGACCGAGGGGAAGCTCTCCAGCGACTGGCAACGGGCGACGGCTTACAACAATGCAGGACGGATCTACTCGGAGCAGGGCCAATATGTCCAGGCCGAGAAAATGTACCAGGAGGCGGTGGTCCACAACCCCTACTCTCCCGAGATCCTCTCCAATCGCGGCGTTCTCTATGAGAAGCAGGGCCAGCCGCAAAAGGCGCTGGCCCTCTATCAGGAAGCCTTGAGCGCCGATCCGGAAGACGAGATCGCAAAACACCTGATGAAGCGAGTGGAGCAGCATCTCGCCTTTAAGGAAGACATGGAGCGGCAGAAGCGAATCGATACCCTCGTGGCCGATCTGGCCGACCGATTCCAAAAAGGAAAGGTCTCGGAGATCCCGCCGGCCGATCCTTGGTCCTCTAAACCGATGACGGTCGCCTTCCTCGGCATCAAGCAGATGGGGGGCGGACTCCTCCGCGAAGGGATGTCGGAGGTCCTTCAGGCCGAAATGACCCAGCGGCTTTCCGCCACCGGGCGAATCTCGGTGGTGGAGCGGGAGATGCTCGACAAGCTCCTCGCCGAATTGAAGCTCGGCTCCTCCGAGCTGGCCGATCCCGAAACGTCCCTCAAGCTCGGGAAGCTTCTCTCCGCCCGGCTGATCGTCACCGGGAGCCTGGTTCAGATCCCGGAAGGGGTTCGGCTCAGCCTCCGGCTGATCGATCCGGAGACTTCGGCGATCAAGATCACCCATGCCGATGAGATGGGCGCCCAGAAAAATCTCCTGGCCCTGGCCGATCAGACGGCGCAAGCGGTCGGCAAAAAGATCAAAGAGCAATATCCGCTCAAGGGGAAGATCGCCTCCGTCGAGGAGGGCGACCAGGTCATCATTAATCTCGGAACCCGTCACGGGGTCAAGCCGGGAACCAAGCTGAGGATCATCGATGAGGGCGAGCCGATCGTCGTGGATGGAAAAACCATCGGCCATAAGAAAAAGCGCGTCGGCCTCCTCGAAATCGTGGAGGTGGAAGAAGGGATCTCCTATGGAAAGTTGACGGAACATCAATCGGCGGTCCAGAAGGACCAAAAGGTGTTGGAGGATGCGGGGGGAAATGAAACGGCTTTTTAATCCGCTGATTCCGCTCTTCGTCCTCCTCTTCACCGCTTGCGCCGCCGGCTCCCCCTCGCAACGGCCGGAGGGGTCCCCGGCCCTCGAACAGAAACT
>JAHFEM010000224.1 GCA_023248505.1 Nitrospirota bacterium | reverse complement strand
CTTGATTGATCGCGGCATAGAGAAGGGTGATTCAAAAACGCCATTTGCGCTCCTCCGATTTAACCTCACAGACTCAAAGTGGATAGTAATATATACAAAGCATGTTCAAAAGAAAAGAATGTGTGACCCAGGTCACCAAGGCAGCGCGGCCTTGGCCGACCCTGCTCGCGCCTTCCTTTGGATGGCTGCCGGAATGTTCAGATTCAGAAAAATAAGGAGTCAGGAAGACTAAACGGCCCTCTCCCAGATCCGATATTCTAGAGGGAAAAATCTTTCGCGTGCGCCCCGATCAGGGTCGCGTCGGAAGCAGCGGTGATTCGGCGGCCCATGAGGAAGCCGGGGTCCCGGTAAGGTAGGTCATGTGTTGGCCGAAGAGGGTCTGAATCTCTAAGCGCATGGCGGGAGAGGGCTTTAAGCGATGGGCGACGGTGTAGTCCATCTTCTGAGAGGCCCGGAGAAAGGCGAGGGTTCCCTGAGAGATCGACGCAAGCCGTTCCATCCCCTCTGCGCATTTCGGGCAGACGGTTCCCCCCTGGCCGGAGGAGAAATAAATCTTGGGCTGCGTCAACAACGTGCGGCACTTCAAGCATTGATCCCAGCGGGGCTGATAGCCGCTATAGGCGACAAGGCGGATCACGAAGAGAATCGCCGAGAGCTGCCGGTCGGCCCCATTTTCAAGAAAGGTCAGCCCTTCCAGCAAGAGGCGGTAGATGGAGGGATTCGGCTCCGCCTCCGGGGTCATCCGTTGCACCAAATGGACCATGTGGGAACCGAGTTGGATCTCTCCCCAGTTCTCCCGGAGTTTTTGAAAGGAATGGACGATATCGGATTGATCGATCCGGGCGAGCTTGTCGCCCGGTTTTTCGAAGACGACGAGGTTGCAGTGGGTCAGCGGCTCGAGCGAGGCGCCGAACCGGCTCTTCATTCGCCGCGCCCCTTTGGCGACCCCCTTGAGCTTCCCCCGCTTCGCGGTAAAAAATGTCACCAGCTTATCGGCCTCGCCGAGCTTGATGCTGCCGAGGACGATCGCCGGCGTAGAGAGCAAAGACATAATCACTCCTCTATACAAACGGACCCATTTTACTAGAGGGGGAACTCTTTTACAAGCAGGAGATCAGAGGAGGTCGGATCAAGATCAAGCGCATTGGAATGGAGCGCTGCCCCAAACGGGACCGCCTCGCAAATGAGGAGTCGACTATCAGAGAAGATCGTTTGAGGAATTTAAACTGGAATGTATGGCGAAGCGGTCAAAGAAGAGAAGGATGGACCATTCGACACAAGAGGGGCCGCTTAACCGTGAAATCGAACCGGCAGAAAAACGGTGAAGGTCGAACCTTTTCCGTATTCGCTCTCGACGCGGATCTCTCCGCCGAGGAGACGCAGCAGATCCTTCACAATCGCAAGCCCCAGCCCCACCCCTCCGAACCGGCGTGTGCTCCCCCCATCGACTTGGTGAAACATATCGAAGATCCGCGGCAGCTCTTCGGACCGGATGCCGATCCCGGTATCGTTCACGGTCAACTCGATTCCGCTTCGGTCGGTCCCCATCCTTCCAGAAACGGTAATTCCCCCCTCGGGGGTAAACTTCACCGCATTCGAGAGCAGATTGACCATGATCTGTTTGATCTTGCCCTCATCGCTTTCGATCCGGGAAAGTCCCGGCTCGATGACGCACCGAATCGAGAGCGAACCGGCAATCGATCGAATCCCGGCCACGGCCTCTTCCAATAACAGGCCGAGATCGACCTCCGAGAGTTCCAGGGTCATCTTCCCCGCCTCGACCTTCGCGAGGTCGAGCATGTCGTTGATCAAGTTGAGGAGTTCGTCCGCATTCCGCCGAATGCCGTTCAAGGCCGGCCGCTGCGCCTCTTGAACCGCCCCATAGACCTCTTCTCTAATAAGCTGGGTATAACCGATGATGGCATTGAGCGGCGTTCTCAATTCGTGGGAGACATTCGAGACGAATTGCGATTTTAGCCGGCTGGCCTCCTCCGCCTCCTTCGTCCTTTGCTTAAGGGCTTCATTGACCGCCTGGAGCTCCGCTGTCCGCTCGGCCACCCGACGCTCCAGCTCTTCGTTCAGCTTCCTGACTTCATTCTCGGCTTCTTTCCGCTCGGTAATGTCTTGCCCGATCCCGATGATCCGAATCGGCTCTCCCCTTTCATCCAGAAGGACTTCTCCCTGGCTGTGAAGGATGCGGACGGTTCCATCCGGCCGAACGATTCGGTGGTCTAACGAAAACGGGCGGCCGCTTCGCAGCGTCTCTTCGATCAGCTTCTTGATGAATGGAAGATCGTCGGGATGGAGACAACGGAGGAATCGCGGGTAGTCGATCTCCTCCCATGGGGATAAGCCGTGGATCCGGTAGAGCTCTTCGGACCAGGTGAGCCGCTCACTCGAGATCTCCCACTCCCAGCTTCCCAGATGGGCGATCTTTTGTGCGCCGGCAAGCTGCTTCTGGCTTCTCTTAAGCCGCTCCTCTACCTCCTTCCGCCCGGTGAGATCACGCGTGATCTTAGAAAACCCGATCAGCGTTCCCGCTCGATCGTGCAGGGGGGTGATCACGACGTCGGCCCAAAATAGCGAGCCGTCCTTCCGAACCCGCCAAGTCTCTTCCTCGAACCGCCCATGCTCCAAAGCTTGTTTAAGGTTGTAGGCCGGCCTTCCCTTCCGCTGATCATCGCCGGTGTAAAAGCGGGAGAAGTGCTTGCCGATGATCTCTGCGCTCTGATATCCCTTGATCCGCTCCGCCCCCACGTTCCAGCTGCTCACATATCCTTCCAGGTCGAGGAGGTAGATCGCGTAATCTTTCACCTCTTCGACGAGCAAATTGTCCAACTTCTCTTGAAGGGGCTTCTGGTTTTGCTGAGGCTTCATGATTGAATGACTCCGGTATTTTCCAAGAGACCTTCCTGGGGCGTATGCGTTCCTTTTAATTTTTATAATAAGGTAATCGAAATTATTATAAGAGAAATGTTTACGCTGATACAAGAGGGATCATGAAGTCCTGTCCCAGCGGGGACCCATGCGTCCCCCCACGGAGGGTCTATGCCAGGCGGTAGATCGGGCTGAATTTCTCCTTAAGGTATCGGACGAAGTAATCCGGATTCAGCGACTCCCCGGTGACGCGACGGATCAAGTCGTCGCTGGAATATCGCCTCCCCCAGCGATGAACTTTTTCATTGAGCCATTTCTTCAAGGGAAGGAAATTCCCCTTTGCAATTTCCTCTTCCAGATCGGGCCTCTCTTTCTTGGCCTGATTTAGAAATTGAACGCCGCAGAGATTCCCAAGGGTGTAGGTCGGAAAGTATCCGAATGCTCCGCCCGACCAATGAATGTCCTGCAAGACCCCATCGGCATCGGAGTCGGGGGTGATCCCCAGGTATTGCCGCATCTTTTCATTCCAAAGAGAGGGAAGCGCCTCCACCGGAAGGTTCTCCTCGATCAGGGCCCGCTCGATCTCGAACCGAATCATGATGTGAAGATTGTAGGTCAACTCATCGGCCTCGACACGGATCAAGGACGGCCGCACCCTGTTGACGGCGGCATAAAAGGTCTCCGGATCGACCCCTGTGAGTCCTTCGGAAAAGGTCTTCTGGAGGATCGGATAGAAGTGTTTCCAGAACGGCTTCGATCGCCCGACGCCGTTCTCCCAGAGACGGGATTGGCTTTCATGAATCCCAAGGGAGAGCGCCTCCCCGAGCGGGGTGCCGAAGAGGTCGGGATCGAGCCCCTGATCGTAGAGGGCATGCCCCCCCTCATGGATCGAGCTAAAGAGAGAAGAGAGAAGATCGTCCGCTTCAACCCGTGTGGTGATCCGGACGTCGGTCGGATGAAAGGAGGTGGTAAAGGGGTGCGCCGAAAGATCTTGCCGCCCATGGTTAAAGTCAAATCCCATCGCCTCCAAGACCTGCTGGCCGAACGCCAACTGTTTCTCCGGGGGATAGGCGCGGTGAAGAAAATCGGCCTTCGGCTGGACCGGCGAGTGGACGATCTTCTCCAGCAGCGGCGCCAACTGCGCTTTGAGCGAGGCGAAGAGGGGAACCAGTTTCGCCACCGTCATCCCCGGCTCATAGTCATCGAGCAAGGCGTCATAAGGCGAGGCCTGATAACCGATGTATCCGATCTCTTCTTTCTTCAGGGCCACCATTGTCTTGAGGTGCGGAGCGAAGAGAGAAAAATCACTCTTCTTCCTTGCCTCCACCCAGACCTGCTCGGAGAGGGAAGACGCCTTCCCAAACCGCCGGACGAACTCCGAAGGAAGTTTTGTCGCCTTGTTGTAATCGCGCCAGACCTCCCTCAGGAGGGCCCGCGCCTCCTCCGCCCAGTCGCGCGCCTCCCCCTTGACCTGGCCGCTCTTCAAATCCACCCATTTCGAGAGGAGCCGTTCCATCTCCGGACCGACGCTCTTGTCATGCGCCAATCCCTCCAACGCCGACAACTGCTCCGCCCTCCCCCGCCCCGCCCCCGGCGGCATGTAGGTCTCCTGATCCCAGTGAAGCATCGAAATCGCACTGGAAAGATGCTGAACATCCTGAAGGTATGAAACGAGCGGCTTGAGATCCTGAAGCGTCTTCACAAGAGTCCCTCCGAAAGGTTTTCGTCATTGTAACGAAAGCCGGGAGAGAAGACAATGCGTTGAAGCAGGCGTTGAAACCGAGGCGGCGGTGGAACGGGGCGTGGGACGAAGCCCCATTCCACCCATCACAACACATGATGATTGACAAGCCCCTCCCAGGGGTTTAGAATTTTTTATTACCCTTTATTATAAGGAAGGAGACCGCCATTAGCGATTCATCCCAGTTTTATCGGCCGCCCCGCGAATCAGCCGACAAACGCGCCCGGGGACCGCTGCAGTTAATCG
>JAHFEM010000223.1 GCA_023248505.1 Nitrospirota bacterium | reverse complement strand
TGTTTCAATTGCGCGCGTCGGCGCTTTCCAATCGCTTCGCGAAACGCAAAGCGCCTGGAACCCATTGAAACCTCTGGATGCCCGCTTCCGCGGGCATGACGTACTGAGAAATTTCAAAATGCGTCACTACCGATTATCTTGGGGGCTGGCATTTGAGGTTCGACTTAAAGTACAATAGGAAAATATAAAGATACGGACCGGTTTGAGTGAACGATTAACCCTGATATCACCTTGAAAGGAAGAGACATGGAGAAAAAGTGGGCCGTCCGGGGGGATGTAAAGGTGGAATTCTCCCTTAGCGCCGTGATCGATATCTATTCTTTCTTCGAAGAGATCAAAGAAAAGTGGGCGGGTGATCCGGAGCTCCACGATTCGCTCAATCACTTCGAGCTGGAGATCAAAAAAGATGATTTTCACTACCGGATGGGCGAGATCTCCGTCAAGGACCTCTTAAGGGACTACAAGATGGACGATCTCTACCATCAGGCCAAGGCCGAGCTTCCCCTGAAAGAGGCGCTTCGCCTCTTCGTCTCTTTCATCCAACTGGAACAGCGCCTCCCGCCGAAAGTCCTCAAAGATGTCGACTATCAAAATAAGCGGGCCTGTTTTATGATGGCCCTGGAAGAGAACAAGCTGAGGACCCCCGATTGGAAGGAGATGCGTCCCTTTCCATTGGTCCGTCTGAGCTTCGATATCGAAGAGGAAAATCAGGCCGAGGTGATCCCGATCCGCCCGGAAAACCAGAATCATTCCAAGTCAAAATCGAAGTAGGAGTACACGATGCGCGCCCCCTTTTTCCCCTGGCCGCTGGGTTGGGGCGGACAGGCGCGTCCTAACCGTGTTAGGGTCTCTCATCTTTACAGAACGCCTCCAGCTCCTTCGGCTCAATCTCCGTCAGGCTCGTTACAATCCGATCGGCTTTTCCTTCCAGTCTCTCCCGGGCATAGGAGTTGGTCACGGCCAGGCACTTCATCCCCGCCAAGCGGGCCGCCTCCACCCCGTGAAGAGAGTCCTCGATCACCACACATTCCTTCGGCTGGATCGGCGGGTTCGGCACCGGCGGCCATTCGTTCAGCTTCGCCAGCGCCGTGAGGAAGGCCTCCGGATGGGGCTTTCCATTCTTCACATCCTGCGCGCTCACGATCACCGGAAAAGCCGACCGCATTCCCCCCTTGTCGAGGGCAAACTTAATCTCTCCCCGAAAAGCGCCTGAGGCGATCGCCAGGCGATAGACCCCCTCCGCTTTCTTCACAAACTCGACTACCCCCGGATAGAGATAAAGCTCTTTTTGGGAAAGATCCCGGTAGAGGGCCATTTTCCGGAGGATCAACCCTTTGAGAATTTTGTTGTTGATGGGACGCTGATGGGCGGTGAGCGCCGTCTCGAAGCACCCTTTATCGTCCATCGCGAGGTACTTCGCGAAGTATTCCTCTTGGCTGAGACCGATTCCTTCTTCCTGCAAGACCTGCTGCAGCGCCTTCATGTGGTGCGGCTCGCTGTCGACGATCACACCGTCGCAATCAAAGATAATGGCTTTTAGCATGGCTCTCCTCAAAAAAAGTCGTCTAAGCATAAAGAAAGAGGACGAGGAGATCAAGCCCCTTTGAAGGTCAAGAGACCGACTCCGCGGAAGATCGCTCCGAAGGACCCTCCTGGCTTGCCCGCCGGATCGCCCGGATTCGCTGCAGGGTCGGCGGGTGGGAGTCGTTCAAAAACACGTGGAGGGGATGCGGGGTGAGGTTTGAGAGATGATCGACCGCCAGCTTCTTCAACGCGCTCACCATCGCCTCCGGCTGCGCGAAGGTCTCGGCGGCGAAGCGGTCGGCCTCGTATTCGTTCCTTCTGGAGAAGGCCTGGAAGAAGATGGAGAGAATCGACTCGACCGGGGTGAAGAGAAGGCCGAAGAAAACCAGCCCGGCATAGATCGACGGCTGCTCCATGTAGAAGGCCTCATAAAGGCCGGGCTGGTGGAGGAAGAGAGAGAGAAGGAAGAACGTCCCCCCCGCATGCGCGATCGAGAGGATCATCCCGAGCAGGATATGCTTTTTCTTGTAGTGCCCGATTTCATGGGCGAGGATGGCGACCAGCTCCGGGACCGTTTGCTTGGCCATCAGCGTGTCGAAGAGGGCGATCCGCTTGTGCCGGCCGAAGCCGCTGAAGAAGGCGTTCGCCTTGGTAGAGCGGCGCGATCCGTCGATCACATAGATCTGCTCCACCGGGAAATCGACCGAGCGCGCATAGGAGAGAATCCGCTCCTTGAGCTCCCCCTCCCCGAGCGGGGTGAACTTGTTGAAGAGCGGCATGATCCAGGTGGGGGCGATGAACTGAACGAAGAGGATAAAAAGGGTGAAGGCGATCCAAGCGTAGAGCCAGGCGAAGTCCCCCGCGAACTGAAAGAAGAAGAGAATGCCGGCGAGGAGCGGCCCCCCGAGCAGCAGGCCGACCGCCGTCCCCTTGACGAGATCTTTGACGAAGAGGGCCGGCGTCGTCTTGTTGAAGCCGAACCGCTCCTCGATCACAAAGGTGGAATAAATCCGGAAGGGAAGCGAGAGGAGGCCTCTGAGCAGGACGAGCAGGCCGATGTAGGCCAGCCCCGTGAGGATCGGACCGAATCCCCCGCTCCGGACCCACACATCGAGGAGGTTGAATCCGCCGCCGAACCAGAAGGCCAGGATTGCAACAAGGCTCACGGTGGAGGTGATGATCTCAAACCGCGTCCTCACCCGGGTGTACTCCTGAGATTTGCGATAGGCCTCCGGGTCGTAGAGTCCTTGAAATTCCTCGGGCAGCTCCCGCTGCATCGCCTTGAGGTTGAGGAGATCGGCGACGAGGTTCAGGCTGTCGTCGAGGATGAGCGCGGCGAGAATGATTATTCCATAGAGATTCATCGAGAGCCTTTTGCTGCGAGCTTTTTATGATTGCGGAAGCCGGATGGGCCGCCTCCTGTTTATCGGAAAGCGATAGACCCCGCCTGATTATAGACTGAAACCGGGCGCGAGATGAAGAGGGCCTTGCCGACGGCCGGTTCGCCGGCCCGGGGAAGACCCTCTTCAAAACCGGTTTGCGATTGCATCGGGACGGTTAGCCGGTTCCCCCTTTTTCGAAAAGCCTTGCCTTCTCTCCGCGAGGCAACGACTTCACCGCGTGCTCTCTGGAGGATGCCTCGGACCGATCGGCGCAGGCCTCCCGGTAAACCAGCGTGACCGGCCGCCGGGAGCGGGTATAGCGGGAGGCAAGCCCCAGGTTGTGCTGGTCGAGGCGCCGCGCCAGATTGTTGGTGATGCCGGTATAAAACGTCCCATCGCTGCATTCGACGATGTAGACCATCCAGCGGGGGGTTGGATCGGTGCGCTCGCTCCGGGCGGAGCCGTTCTTTTTCGACAAGGGTTTCCTCGCGATGACTCGATACAAAATGAACCGCCGTCAGATAAAAAGGTCCGGAAGGAGCGGCGTTCCGGGTGAGATGGCGTAGCGGTCGAAATCGGTGATCCCGGCCGACCGGAGCAGCGCCTCATCGATGAAGAAATTTCCGGTGCATTCCCGGCTCGATTTCGTCAAAATCAGATAGGCCGCGTCGGCCATGATCTCGGGCCTCCGGCACCGCTGGATCGCCACCTCTCCCCCCAAGAAGGTCATCACCGCGGCGGTCGCAATCGCGGTTTGCGGCCAAAGGGCGTTGACGGCGATCCCCTGCGCCTTGAACTCCTCCGCCATTCCGAGCATGCAGAGACTCATCCCGAATTTTGAGACAGAATAGGCGAGGTGCGGCGCAAACCATGCCGGCTTCAAACTCAATGGCGGGGCGATGGTGAGGATGTGAGGATTGCGCGCCTGCAGAAGATGCGGCAGGCACGCCTGGGAGCAGAGGAAGGTCCCGCGGACATTGACCTGATGCATCAAATCGAACCGCTTCATCGGAGTCTGAAGGGTTCCGGTGAGACCGAGGGCGCTGGCATTGTTGATCAGAATATCGATTCCGTCGAACGTCGCAACCGCCTCTTCGACCGCCGCCTGAACCTGCTCCTCGGAGCGGATGTCGGCCGGACAGGCCAGCACCCGGCCCCCTGCGGCGATCATCTCTTCGGCGGCGGTATGGATCGTTCCGGGGAGGTTCTTTTGGGGGGCCACCGTCTTGGCGACCAGGACGATGTTGGCGCCGTCTTTGGCGGCCCGCAGGCCGATGGCCTTTCCGATTCCCCGGCTCGCGCCGGTAATCATGAGCGTCTTCCCCTTCAGCGTCGCCATCCTCCTCCTAGATTTTGTTCAGCAACTCCTCGAAGATTTGATAGGGGGTCTCCCTCATCCCAAGCGCTTGGTAGGTCTGCTGCGCGCGGCGGTTTTCTTTCTCGACGTAAAGCCGGAAGCCGCAGACATTCTCTTGTCCCTCGGCCCGCCGCTTCACCTCCGCATAGAGCCGCTTGTAAATCCCCCTCCCCCGATGCGCCGGTGCGACATAGACGCTCTGAATCCACCAGAAGAGACCGTTTCGCCAATCGCTCCACTCGTAGGTGATCATCAAGCCGCCGACCAACACCCCGTTGAGCTCGGCGACGAGGTAGAAGCCGTGCTGCGGCTGTTTGAAAAGAGAGGCGACGCCGGCCGAAACGATCTCGACAGGCAGATCGATCCCCTCGGTCTCCTTCGCGAGGGCGCGATTAAACGCGACCAGGGACTCCGTGTCCCGCTCCGTCGCGGGTCGAATGAGCGGCGCGCCGGTCATCGATGATCGCCGAGGAAGAGAATCATCCCTCCTCCCCTTCTTTCTCCAGCTTCAGCGAGGCGGAGTTGATGCAGTAGCGCAGTCCCGTCGGCGCGGGGCCGTCCGGGAAGACGTGACCGAGATGCGCCTCGCACGCCGCGCACATC
>JAHFEM010000222.1 GCA_023248505.1 Nitrospirota bacterium | reverse complement strand
CCGGATGAGCACGATGATCACCTCGAATCGATACCTCGAAGAGATTCTGAATTTGATCGTGACGATGACCGCCGGGATGATGAGTTCCAAGATCTGCTCGATCATGCTCCTCGACGATCAAAAGGGAGAGTTGAAAATTGTCGCGACGCAAAGCCTCAGCGAAGAGTATCGTCGGAAGGCGAACGTGAAGGTCGGGGAGAGCGTCTCGGGCCGGGTCGTCAAGGAGCGTCGGCCGATCACGGTCTTGGATGTCACGCACGATCCCCACTTCCGTTTCCCGGAGCTCGCAAAGAGGGAAGGACTTTTCTCGCTTCTCTCCGTCCCGATGATGATCAAGGACCGCGTGATCGGCGTGATCAACAGTTATACTTCCAAGGAGCATCACTTTACCCCCGAGGAGGTGAACATCCTCCAAACGGTGGGCAATCAGGCCGCCGTTGCAATCGAGAACACCACGCTGATGCAGCAGTCCTCCGAGATGCAAGAGGCGCTCGAAACCCGCAAAGCGGTGGAGCGGGCGAAGGGGATCTTAATGCGGCAGGGGAAAATCTCCGAAGAGGAAGCCTTCCGGCTCATTCAACGACAAAGTATGAACACACGCAAATCGATGCGCGAAATCGCCGAAGCGATCATCCTCGCGTCGGAAATAAAGAAGGGTTAGATCAACAGGGGGTAAGGATTCAGGACAGACCCTCATTCCCTCCTCACCTCATCCGTGTCTATCGAATCCCTCTCTTCAAATCCAACCGACAAGATAATAAAAGGTATTTTCCAAAAGACGCTGGACCCAATTTCGGCGGGTCCACTCCGGGGCAAGGATCTCACGGGACTGCTTCAAATCATCCCAAAACATCCCTTCCATTTCGGCGCCGAAGGTCGCGCCGATCACCACCACATTCACCTCAAGATTATAGAGAAAGCTGAATTGATCCATGTTCGAAGATCCGATGGTGCTCCATCGCCCGTCGACAACCGCCGTCTTTGCATGAAGGACCGGTCCCTCCCACTCAAAGATGCGGACCCCCCATTTTAGCAGCCGGGCGTAGAGCGCGCGCGTGGCATAATCGATGATTCGCACATCGGACCTTTTGGGGAGAAGGATGAATACCTCGACCCCCCTTCGACGCGCCCTCTTCAATGCGGCGAGGAACCAATGCGGCGGGACAAAATAAGAGATCGTAATGTGGACTCGTTTTCGCGCGTGACGAATGGCCCTCAGGTAGGCCTTCTTGATCTGGTTTCGCCCTCGAAGGCCGTTCGCTGCGACGATTGAAACCCTCAGCTTTCCCGTAGCGGGGATCTCCGGATAGTAGGGCGGGTCGAGCTTAAGTCGCCTCTTTTTGTTTTTGAACCAGGTCGAGAGGAAGATTTGCTGGAGCTTCCGAACCGCCGGTCCTTCAAGCTTCAGGTGGGTATCGCGCCAGCCCCCGCCGCCTTCCCCGAGTCCGGCATATTCGTCTCCGATATTCACGCCTCCGACGAAACCGCAGCGGCCGTCAACGATCAAGATCTTTCGATGATCGCGCCGCTTCAAATTCCACTTCCATCCCCGCTTCCAAGGGGCGATTGGATGATACTCAAAAAGCTCGACACCCGCCGCTTCCAGAAAACGAAACAGTTCGGTGTCCGAGGTGAACGAGCCGACGGAGTCGTAGATCACCTTGACGGAGACCCCCCTGCGGGCCTTTTCAGCAATGGCTTCGGCAAAGCGCCATCCGACTCGATCGCTTCGGAGAATATAGGTCTCCAGATGGACCGTTTCTTTCGCCGCTTTGATCGCGTTGAGCATCTCCGGGAAGATCTCTGGGCCGTCCTTTAAAATCCGGATCGTATTTCCAGGGATCCAGTCCCGGGGCCTCGGTCTTAGGAAGGTTGAAAGTTTCCGCATAGGGTCCATTTTAACATAGTCGAAAGAGCCAATTTAAGCATTAAGTTTCATGAAGATCTGCCAAATCGACAAAGATATTGGACTATGTTAAGATACATTTCAACCAATCAAAGGTGCAAGATGAACGCATTTGTCTTGGCCGGCGATCGCGGCGCCAGCCATCAGATTTTCGGGATGAATAAGGCTCTCCTCAAACTGGAGGGATATCCTCTCTTCATCCATGTCCTGAAAGCGCTGGATGAAGTGGCGGAAATCGATCGCATCTACATCATCGGCCCGCAAAAAAAGATGATGGAAGAGATTGAACGGGCCCTTCCCTATACTCTCTTTCTGAAGAAAATCGAAGTCCTGGAACAGCGGGACAATCTGATTGAGAATATTGTCGCCGCCTACAGCTGTTCCCTGCCGGGATACCAAGAGGGGATGGACCCGACTCAGCTGGGCCACGGCGACCCACCGGCCCTGTTTCTGCCCGCCGATATTCCTCTGATCACAGCCGCTGAAATCCGCGACTTCATCTCTAAGTCGGATATGAAACAATATGACTATTGCCTGGGCATCAGCTCGGAAGACGCGCTCACCCCGTTTTATCCGAAACCGGACCGGTCCGGGATTAAGATGAGCTACGTCTACCTGCGCGAGAAAGCGTATCGGCTGAACAATCTCCATTTGGCGCGGCCGTTCCGGATCGGGGCGGGGAGAAACATTCAGAAGATGTACGATCACCGCTATCATAAATATTTCGGGAATCGGATCCGGATCGGGCTGGAGATCTTGAAAACGCCGGGATGGTTGAAAGGTTTGATCTTCTACCTGCTGGCCCAAGGGGCCGTTTTTTCCGCACAGTCTCATCGGCCCCGATTGTCCGCCCTTTTCCGTCGGCCGCTCACGCTCTCTGCAGTGGAAAAGGAGGTCAACCGCTTCCTAGGAACCCGTTTCAAAGCGGTTGAAACAAATATCGGCAGCGCCGCGCTGGATATTGATGACGAGGAGAGTTATCGCACCCTTTCCGTTCGCTTTCGGGAATGGCGCGGGTATCTTGCACAATTCGATGGGGAATCAGGGAAAGGGACCTCCTGTCCGATGAGGACAGAAGCATGCGGCTAAGGAAATTCATCATGCAGAGACCGACACCGAGGATCGGCGACAAAAAGCAAATGAACAGACGGGGAAAGAGCCGGCCAAGAACAGGGTGGATCTTCCTTCTAATAGGGCTGGGTGTTTTCCTTTTATCGAGGAAGGCGTATGCCTGGGGGGTCGGGATGCACATGATGCATGGATCGACCCTTTTGCAAAATCTTCAATGGCTGTCCGGATCGTCCGTTCAGGTACTGCGGGCCTTCCCGCGTGATTTTTTATATGGTTGTGTGAGCGCCGATATTTTCATTGGGAAAGGCTCCAAATACCATGCCGATCATTGTCACAATTGGTCCACCGCCCGACGGCTTCTCCAGCAGGCGGATGAGCCCCGATTGCAGGCGTTTGCGAGCGGCTACATTGCCCATCTGGCCGCCGATGTGATCGCCCACAATGTTTATGTCCCCAACCAGCTTTACCTGACCTCCTCTACCACTCGGCTGGGACATATTTATTGGGAGCTTCGCGCGGACGAATTTGCCGATCAAAAATATTGGAAAGAGGTCCTGGATGTTATCTCCGGGGCCAACGATCTGAACGATCGCTTTGTCCAAGAGATCGTCAAGAAAGACCTGGTCTCGTTCGATATGAAAAAAAAGCTCTTTACCCATGCCGTCAAATTGTATGACTTGGGAAAACGTCAGCAGGCCGTCTCACTGGTCTCCCGAAATTCACGTTGGGACGTCCCGCAAAATTATGTGGAATCGCTCAACCGAAAATGCCTCAGCTTGATCGTCAATGTCTTGAATCATCCTGAAGACTCCATCTGCTATCGATATGATCCCATCGGGAGTCAACGCCTGGGCGAGGCGAAGAAATTGCGGCAATTCTCCAAGCGGATTCATCGCAAAGATCCGACGGAATACATCTTCGATTCGCCGGTGGAGATCGAGAGCCTCTTTTGCTGCCATGCCCATACTCATTCCGAGGAGTACTCCTCGATCATCCCGCCGCGTTCCGAATCCTTCGGCCACATTCATCTCACATAACAAACCCTTTTTTATGGAAAGAACAGCGATGGATAATCGAAGAAGGCACCCGAGAATCCCGCTGGTCACGATGGCCCGCATCAGCCCGCACGGGATACAAAAGCCCGTGAATGCCCTGGTTCGTGATATTTCCACGGAAGGAATGGGGGTTTACGCCGAAGGTCCCTACCAGAAGGGGGATGTGCTGCTGGTGGAGATTTCAATAAAGACCGATCGAGGCGAGATCATCAGCGAGGCTCTCCTCGGCATGGTCGCCTGGACGACCCCGCTCCAAGAGACAAATCGATATGCTGTCGGTCTGGAGTTTCACAACATGGAGAAGAAAAACCCGGTCCTTTATGCCTACATCAAGCATTTAGAAGGGCTTCAGAACACGCGATTAGAGAGATAAGAAGGAGATCAGGGGAAGACGCCGCGCGCCAACTTGGCGCTGGCGATCTTGCGAATGGCCAGCATCAGCGCCGCCATCCGCATATTGACCTTTTCAGATTGGGAGAGGGTCAGCACTTCTCGGAAGGCGTTCGACATGATCTCCCGTAACTTTTCGTTAATTTCTTTTTCCTTCCAGAAAAAATTCTGTAAATCTTGGACCCATTCGAAATAAGAGACCGTCACCCCGCCCGCATTCGCCAGAATATCGGGAATCAAGAAGATCCCTCGGTCTTGAAGGATAAGATCGGCCGCGGGAGTCGTTGGACCGTTGGCCGCCTCCGCCAGAATGGTGCAGGAAATCCGGCTGGCATTCTCCTCCGTGATCTGTCCGGAGAGGGCGGCCGGCACCAGGACATCGCAAGGGAGTTCCAGCATCGCGGAGTTCGTGATCGGCTCTCCTCCTGGAAAACCTTCGATGAACCGGCT
>JAHFEM010000221.1 GCA_023248505.1 Nitrospirota bacterium | reverse complement strand
TCAGCCGCTGGATGTTCTCCATATGTCGAATATACACCAAAATTGAAATTATGGTGGATAAGAGGATGAATTTCATTTCTGGTTTTAGGAGAACGGCCAGGAAGGGAAGCGCAGCGAATGCGCAGAGCGCACCCACCGAGGAATATTTGCTGAGAGAGATCCCTGCAATCCAGATGAGCAGGGCGATGAGGGCGATCAGGGGGGCGAGCGAGAGAAATACCCCGAAGCTGGTCGCGACCCCTTTTCCCCCCTTGAACTTCAGAAAGACCGGGAAGATGTGACCGAGGATCGCGCCGAGGCCGACCAGAAGGAGCGCCTGCTCGGGCAGGTCCAGGAGCCGGGCCGCCGCCACCGGAAGAAAACCTTTGAGTAGATCGCCGATCAGGGTCAGCGCGGCCGCCTTCTTCCCCGCCACCCGCATGACATTGGTTGCGCCGATGTTCTTGCTCCCCGCTTGCCGGGGATCGACCCCTTGGCTGAATCGAGAGATAAGCAGGCCGACCGGAATAGATCCGAGGAGGTAAGCGGCAATGATCAACCCGATTTCAAGCATAGGCCGTTTATTTGACCTTCATCAAATTCACGCTCCGGCCGAATTTGACGAAATATTGCACGGCGGAGTAGATCGCAAGCGCCATCGAGATAAGAAGGAGGAACAGACCGATTTGATGAAAGGCGGGCGAGGGAAGGTCGGTGATCAAGAAAATAATCGCGACGATTTGAAGGAACATCTTGTACTTTCCCGTCCCCTCCGCGGCGATGATGACCCCCTCGGAAGCCGCAATCGCCCGAAAGGCGGTCACCGCGAATTCGCGCCCGATAATGACAATCGCGATCCACGCCGGCACGCGGCCGTTCGCGACAAGAAGGATCAGGGCCGACACGATCAGGAGTTTATCGGCGACCGGGTCTAAAAATTTTCCGAATTGGGTCACTTCGGACCGCCGGCGGGCCAGGTAGCCGTCGAGAAGATCGGTCAAGGAGGCGACGAGGAAAATCACGGCGGCAATCGTCGTCGATTGGACCGAGGGCCGGGAGAAGAAAAAGATAAAGAACGGGATCAGCGCGACCCGGATGATGGTTAAGAGATTCGGCAAGTTCATGACGGACCCGTTGACGCGTTGCTTCGCGATGGGAGGGGAAACAGGTTGTATCTCGCGATTATTCTGCTTGTACATTTTTTTCCGGCTTTGTCTTCCACCGTCGATGCATCCAAACCCACTGATCGGGGTACTGCTTGATATGCTCCTCGATTCGGGAGGTAAAGCGCGCCGTATTGATCTCAACATCTTTCGCGTGTTCGGCGCTTTGCATCAGGGTCATCGGCTTTTCAATGGTGATTCGATGCCGGTCATTCGGAAGCCGCGTCACAAAGCACATCATCGTCGCCGCCCCGCTCCGCAGCGCGAGCTCGGCGGCGCCGGCGGGAGTGTACGCTTTTTTGTTGAAGAAATTCACAAAGACCCCGTTGACCTTCGTGTCCTGATCGATCAAAAGGCCCAGCACCGCTTTCTTTCTCAGAACGCCTAAGATCTTTTTTGAGGAAGAGGGGCTTCCCCGGCTGATGGTCTCCACCTGAAAGCGGGATCGAAGCCGCACGATCCACTCATCGATGCGCGGATCATAAAGGGGGGCGGCAATGACATGAAGCGGATAGCCGCGAAGCGACAGCGCCGCCGCCATCAACTCCCAATTTCCGATATGACCGGTGATGAGGATCGTCCCGTTCCCCTCGTCCTCCGCCTCTTGGAGGTACTCCTCCCCTTCGATCGTAATCAGCGATTCGATTTGGTCGGGCTTCAGCGTTTCAAATTTGAGGATTTCGATCAGCCCCTTGCCGAGGTTTTGAAAGCTCTTCTTCAAGATATGGTGGAGCTCCCGCTCCGGTTTGTCGGCGCCGAAGGCAATCCGGAGGCCCTCCAGCGATTTGGCCCTTTCTCTTCGAAGAGAATAATAAAAGAGGGCGCCGATGAAGCCGCCGAAGCGAATTCCCCATTTCCACGGAAGAGGCCGGGTCAAAAAAGCGACCGAAGCGAGAGAAGCAAAAATGAAGGAGCGAACAAGTTTCTTCGAAATTTTCATGATCGGCTCTTGAGTTGCTAAATGACGTGAGCGTTCGGCGTGAGGGGAAAATATGAAAAGAGACATCGATCGCCGTCCCCCTGCCGCCTCACCCCTTCCGTGTGTTATGTTTTGAAATCTGAGCGGAGAGGATCAAGTCGATGACTTCTCGAACGGCCCCCTCCCCTCCTTTTTTCTTTGTGACCCAGTCGACTTCCCGTTTGACCGCATCGACCGCACTGGCGACCGCGATCGAGAAGCCGACTCTCCTAAGCAACGGGAGGTCGATGAGATCATCCCCGATAAAGGCGACCGTCTCGTCTTGCAGATGATGTTTCGCCCGGATCATCTCGTAAGCGGCCAGTTTATCTCGGCTTCCCTGATGAACATCTTCGATCCCCAGCTCCTTGGCCCGCCAGGCGACCACGGCGGAGGATCGGCCCGAAATAATTCCGACGCCGATCTGGGCGCGCTGAAGAAGCCGGATGCCATGGCCGTCGTAGATCGAGAAGCCTTTGATCTCTCTCCCGCTCTCGTCGAAATAAAGGATGCCGTCGGTCATCACGCCGTCGACGTCGAGGAGCAGGTAGCGGACCCGCTTCGCCTTCTGTCGCCGCTGAGAGGGGGCGGCTTGCCGGCGCTTCACCTACACGACCCCTTTTCTGAGGAGGTCGTGCAGATGGAGGATGCCGTCGACATATCCGTCCGGTCCGGTCACGACGATGACGGTGATCGCGTGGGACTCCATCATATGAACCGCCTGCGCCGTCAAGGCTTCCCGTGAGATCGTCTTGGGATTGCGGTTCATCACCTCGCTCGCCGGGAGGGAGAAGATATCTCGCCCCTCATGGTCGATCTTTTTGATGAGCCGGCGAAGATCGCCGTCGGTGATCACCCCCGCCAGTTTTCCGGCGCTGTTCAAGACGGTCGTCATCCCGAGCTTTTTGGCGGTCATTTCCAGAACGACCTCTCTCATCGGGGTCTCTTCGGAAACTTTCGGAACATCGTTCCCCGCGTGCATCGCATCTTCGACTTTGAGCAGGAGTTGTCTTCCGAGGGTGCCGCCGGGGTGAAAGAAGGCGAAGTCCTCTTTTCGGAATCCCCTCTTCTGAAGGAGCGTCACCGCCAGGGCATCTCCCATCGCCAGCGTGGCGGTGGTGCTCGCGGTCGGCGCGAGCCCGAGCGGGCAGGCTTCTTCGCGGATGGAGATGTCGAGGACCACGTCGCTCATCTTCGCCAAGGTCGATTTGGTGTTCCCGGTCAGGGTGATCAATTTCAAATTCAGCCTTTTGACCGAGGGGAGGATGCGGAGGATCTCCTCGGTCTCGCCGCTGTTGGAGATCAGCAGCGCCACATCCTCTTTTGAGACCATCCCTAGATCGCCGTGAATTCCCTCCGCGGGGTGAAGGAAGAAGGCCGGGGTGCCGGTGCTCGCCAGCGTCGCCGCGATTTTCTTCCCGATCAATCCCGATTTTCCCATGCCGATCACCACGACGCGGCCCCGGCTGTTGTAGCAGAGCTCCACCGCTTCGACGAACCGGCCGTCCATCCGTCCGATCAGATCGCTGATCGCTTGGGCCTCGATTCGGAGGACCCGCTTTCCTTCTTCCAGGATCATAGAAAGTTCCTTTTCGATGATTAGCGACCTCTCTCGTCGATGGCGTGAAGAATGCGCCCGATCTGCGTGAGGAGCTGATCGAGCTGGGTCGGATCAATCATGTTCGGCCCGTCCGAGGGGGCCTGGTCCGGCGAGGGATGCACCTCCAGAAAGAGGCCGTCGCAGCCGGCGGCCACCGCCGCACGCGAGAGCGGAAGAACAAACTCCCGCTGGCCGGAGGAGACCTTGCCCCCCCCTCCCGGCAGCTGGACGCTGTGGGTGCCGTCGAAGATGACCGGGTAGCCGGTGCGCCGCATGATGACCAGCGATCGCATATCGCTGACTAAATTATTATACCCGAAGCTGGCGCCGCGCTCGGTTAAGAAGATTTTTCTGCTCCCGGTCGACTCGATCTTCTCGACCACATTCGTCATGTCCCACGGGGCGAGGAATTGCCCCTTTTTCACGTTGACCCCTTTTCCGGTCTTGCCGGCGGCGACGAGCAGATCGGTCTGCCGGCAAAGGAAGGCCGGGATCTGGAGAACGTCGAGCACCTCGGCGGCGGCGGTCGCTTCTTCCGGGCCGTGGACATCGGAGAGGACCGGGGCGCCGATTTCGGATCGGACCTTCTGAAGTATCCGAAGCCCTTCCTCCATCCCGATTCCGCGATAGGAGCCGATGGCGGTGCGATTGGCCTTGTCATAGGAGGATTTGAAGATCAGCGGAATCCGGTGCGCGGCGGCGATCCGGGCAATCTGCTCCGCCGTCTTCAGCACCAGATCTTCGCTCTCGATGACGCAGGGACCGGCGATGAGAAAAAAGTTCCCGTCCCCCAGCCGCATTTTTCCGATCTCAACCGAGTGAGCCAATCGCTTCTCCTAAAAACCATTTTCCATTTGCCGATGATCGATCGAAAATGAAAAACGAACCATTGAAAATATTTCTCAGCCCCCGGCCCGCTTGTGCTTCAGCGAAGCCTTGATGAACTCGCGGAAGAGAGGGTGAGGATCTTGCGGCCGGGATTTGAATTCCGGATGGAACTGGACCGCGAGGAACCAGGGGTGATCGGCCAACTCGATGATCTCGACGAGTTTCCCATCCGGCGAGAGACCGGAGAGGACGAGTCCCTGTTTCGTCAGAAGCTCCCGATAATTGTTGTTGAATTCATATCGGTGGCGGTGCCGCTCGGAAACCTCGGTTTGCTGATAGGCTTCGTACG
>JAHFEM010000220.1 GCA_023248505.1 Nitrospirota bacterium | reverse complement strand
GGCAACAACTCCTGCGGCGTCCACTCGGTCATGGGGGGAAAGACCGACGACAACATCGATGCGCTGGAAATCCTCACCTACGACGGCATTCGGATGCGGGTCGGCCCCACCTCCGAAACGGAGTTGCACCGGATCATTCAGGACGGCGGCCGCCGCGGGTCGATCTATGCGCAGCTCAAATCGCTCCGGGACCGGTATGCCGACCTGATCCGGACCCGGTATCCGCATATCCCCCGCCGTGTCTCCGGCTACAATCTCCCCTGGCTTCTTCCCGAAAACGGATTTCACGTCGCCCGCGCCTTAGTCGGCTCCGAGTGCACCTGTGTGCTGGTCCTGGAGGCGACCGCCCGTCTCGTCGACAGTCCCCCCGGCCGATCGCTGTTGGTTCTCGGCTATCCCGATATCTACACCGCCGCCGACCGTGTCCCGGAGATCCTCGGTTACGGGCCGATCGCCCTGGAGGGGATCGACGATCATCTCGTCGGCTACATGCGGCGGAAGGGACTGCACATGGGCGATCTTCCGCTCCTGCCGGAGGGGGGCGGATGGCTGCTCGTGGAGTTCGGCGGAGAGAACAAGGAGGACTCGGACGCGCGCGCGCACCGCGCGATGGACGATCTGAAAAAGCGGGAGCACCCCCCGACGATGAAGCTCTACGACGATCCGAAGCAGGAAAAAATGGTCTGGGAGATCCGCGAGTCGGGGTTGGGGGCGACGGCGTTCGTCCCCGGCGAGCCGGTCACCTGGGAGGGATGGGAAGACTCGGCGGTCGCCCCGGAGAAGCTCGGCGGGTATCTGCGGGAGTTCCGTCGGCTGCTCAATCGCCACGGCTACAGATGCGCCCTCTACGGCCATTTCGGACAGGGGTGTCTTCACACCCGGATCGACTTCGATCTGGTCACGGCGAAGGGAATTCAAATCTATCGCGCCTTTATCGAAGAGGCGGCCGATCTGATCGTCCGGCTCGGCGGCTCCTTCTCCGGGGAGCATGGGGACGGCCAGTCGCGCGCCGAGCTGCTCCCAAAGATGTTCGGGGAAGAGCTGATTCATGCCTTCGACGAATTCAAGTCGATCTGGGACCCGGCCTGGAAGATGAACCCCGGCAAACTCGTCGATCCCTACCGGATCGACCAAAATCTTCGCCTGGGGACCGGCTATCATCCGCCGCAGACTAAAACCTACTTTCAATTTCCCGACGATGAGCACAGTTTCGCGCACGCCGCCCTCCGCTGCGTCGGCGTCGGCGAGTGCCGACGAGAGATCGGGAAGACGATGTGCCCCAGCTATAAGGTCACCCGGGAGGAAAAACACTCCACCCGCGGACGGGCGCACCTTCTCTTCGAAATGCTTCAGGGGGATTCATCGAGAGGCCAGGAGCCGAACGTCTTGTCGAGAGGCCAGGAGCCGAACGTTTTATTGACCGGCGGGTGGCGGGCGGATCAGGTGGAGGAGGCGCTCGACCTCTGTCTCTCCTGCAAAGGATGCAAGGGGGACTGTCCCGTCAATGTCGATATGGCGACATACAAGGCCGAGTTCCGCGCCCATTATTACAAAGGGCGGCTGCGGCCGATCTCGGCCTATAGCTTCGGGCTGATCTACTGGTGGGCGCGGCTTGCGTCGAAGATCCCGGGAGCGGTCAACTTCTTTACGCAGACGCCCGGCTGGAGCGCTGTCGCCAAATGGCTCTCCGGGATGGCCCCCCAGCGGCGCATCCCGGCCTTCGCGCCGGAGACCTTCAAGGCCTGGTTCTTCAAACGCCCGCAATATGACGACGGAAGGCCGACGGTGATCCTCTGGCCCGACACCTTCAACAACTACTTCTTCCCCGACACCGCCAAGGCCGCCGTCGACGTTCTCGAAGCAGCCGGCTACCGGGTGACGGTCCCGCGCCCCTCGCTCTGCTGCGGGCGGCCGCTCTATGATTTCGGCTTCCTCGATCTCGCCCAACGCCTCTGGCGGCAGACCCTCGATCATTTACGTCCGCAGATCGAGGCGGGAATTCCGATCGTCGGGTTGGAGCCGAGCTGCGTCGCCGCGTTTCGGGACGAGCTGATCAACCTCTTCCCGAACGATGAAGATGCAAAACGCCTCTCCCGGCAGACCTTCACCCTCAGCGAGTTTCTTGAAAAGAGGGCGTCCCATTTCCAACCTCCCCCGCTCGCGCGCAAGGCGGTGGTCCACGGGCATTGCCATCACAAAGCAATCATGAAATTCAACGACGAGGAGAAAGTTCTCTCCCGGCTTGGCCTCGATTTCCAGATTCTCGACTCCGGCTGCTGCGGGATGGCCGGCGCCTTCGGCTTCGAGAAGGAACATTACGACGTTTCCATGGCCGTGGGAGAAATGGTCCTTCTCCCCGCAGCGCGCAACGCTGATCCGGAAACGTTGATCGTGGCCGACGGCTTCAGCTGCCGCGAGCAGATCGCCCAGACAACAGGGCGGCGGACGCTGCATCTGGCGGAGGTGATCCAGATGGCGATGCGGGAGGGCGCTGTTGGGAAGGGCGATCAGATCGAAAAGACCGACGGCGAGCGGGCCGCTCACGGAAAGCGGCGAACGGCGGTCCTGATCGGGACCGGCTTCGCCCTGGCCGGCAGCGCTCTTGCCTGGGGAATCTCAAAACGGAGGTCATCAGGAGGCCCTTTATCATGGAGATGAATCGTTCGGAAGTCGTCGTGGTCACCGGCGCCTCGGCGGGGGTGGGGCGCGCCGTTGTCCGGGAGTTCGCGAAGCGAAAAGCGAAGATCGCTCTGCTGGCCCGCGGGAAGGATGGATTGGAAGGGGCGCGCGCGGAGGTGGAATCGGCCGGCGGCGAAGCGCTCGTCCTGCCGACCGATGTGGCCGATCCCGATCAGGTGGAAGCGGCCGCCGCCGCGGTCGAAGCGGCGTTCGGGCCGATCGACATCTGGGTCAACAACGCGATGGTGACGGTCCTCTCCCCGTTCAAGGAGATGACCCCCGCCGAATTCAAGCGGGTGACGGAGGTGACCTATCTCGGGGTCGTCTATGGAACGATGGCGGCGCTCAAGCGGATGCTCCCGCGGGATCGCGGAACGATCGTCCAGGTCGGCTCCGCGCTCGCCTACCGCTCGATCCCGCTGCAGTCGGCCTACTGCGGCGCGAAGCACGGCATCAGAGGATTCACCAACTCGCTCCGCTCCGAATTGATCCACGACCAGAGCCGGGTCCGGATCACGATGGTGCAGCTTCCGGCGCTCAACACCCCGCAATTCAGCTGGGCGAAGACGCGGCTGCCGAACCAGCCCCAGCCGGTCCCGCCGATCTTCCAGCCGGAGGTGGCGGCCGAGGCGATCTATTGGGCCGCCCATCACGACCGGCGGGAGCTGAGCGTCGGCTGGCCGACGGTGAAGGCGATCGAAGGGAACAAAGTCGCTCCCGGCTTCAGCGACTGGTATCTCGCCGGCTTCGGCTACACCGGACAGCAGACCGACGCGCCGGTCGATCCGAACCGCCCGGACAACCTCTGGGAGCCGGTGCCGGGGGATCACGGCGCGCACGGTATTTTCGATCGGCGCGCGCGGTCTCGCAGCCTGCAGCTCGGACTCAACCTTCATCGGGTCGGGGCGGCATCCATGCTGGGGACCATCGCCCTCTTCAGCGGCTGGCTGATCCGGCTGCTCGTTCAGGAACGGCAAGAGAAACGCTCTTCCACTGAACGGCGCCGTTTCAACGGCCGCTAGGCCGCTTTCTTCAATTCCATTGCCATCCGCTCCGGTTCCCGGAATTCCTCTGCCTTCTGGACATATTGAGGCATCCCGCCGATGTCAAACGCGGCAATGGCGAGCATAAAGAAAAAGCCGAGAAGACTGGCCAGGCCGAATTCGGCAAAACCGCTTCCTGCGAAAGTATGGCCGCCGGGTCTGCCCTTTGCGAGATCCGACAGAAACCTTGGACCTTCCGGATGTCCGGGGTTACGGCGGGTGAATTCGTTCAGATGAGAAATGGCTTCTTGGGTACGCCCCGCCTCCGATGCGGCAACCGCGGCATCAAAGTGGGCGGCTGAAAGGTTCGGATCAACCTGAGAGGCAAACTGAAAGCTGGCATAGGACGCTTCTAACTGCCGGTTCTTAAATTGATGAATCCCCTGCTCCACCAGCAGAATGGCGATCGGATCGGCGTTTTTAGGCGGCTCGATCATCGATCGGGCGCCGTATACCTTCGGAGCCGGCATCAGCATCGCGATGGCAACGAGCAGAACTTTTATTAAGTCACGTTTCATCATACTCCCTCCTTATGTATTCCGTTTGAGGAGAGTATTCAAACGGAATACGCCTTATCAGAATTAGAAAGAGCAAAAGGAGTGCCTTTATCGGCTCCTTAAGTATTTCTTCGAGACGCCGATATTTAGAATGTGAAAAAAATGTGAAAAAAGAAGGCTGAGGACTTTCTATCCGCAGTGTAGAAGAAGGGGTTCAGACGGTCGAAGAATAGAGGGGCTTAGAAAGATTTCCTTCGGGTGTGTTCCGTTTACACACCGATGATGAAGGTTCGTGTAAAATTGTTACACTTAAACCGGCGCAGGATGATGAAAACCGAGTCTGATCAATCGCCCTTCCGAGCAAACGCCTTTTTTTGATAGGTCGGCTGCTCGTCGGCCAGCCGGACCATCCCATAGATGAGATAGCCGTTGGCGGCCCGGGCGGTTTCCCGGGAATATCCCATCACCAGATAGATAAGAATGGAGAGAACGGCGAGGCTGATGAGCAGCCGCGGGGCCGTTCGATCGGGCCGGATCGGCTCCGCTCTTCCTTCCCGGACACCCATCCCCCGAAACGCGGCGAGATAATAGATCCAACTGACCAGGCCGAGGATCACCAGAACGGACGCCGACAGATATTTATTCGGCTGCATCTTTCCGAGGGGATTGATTTTCAGATCGGTGATCAGATG
>JAHFEM010000219.1 GCA_023248505.1 Nitrospirota bacterium | reverse complement strand
CGTTCTCTTCTACCAGATAGCGCCGGCAAATAGCGCGGGGAAAATCCCGATTCCGTCTCTAAAAACCCGCGATTGGAATTCCTTGTCCTTTGAACCAAAGGAGGTAATAATAGAACACCGGGGCGGCAAAGGCAACACTATCCAACTTATCGAAGAGACCGCCATGGGCCGGGATCAGCGCGCTGGAGTCCTTGACTCCGGCGCTTCGCTTCATCATCGATTCCACTAAATCGCCCAGTTGGCCCATTCCGCCGACAAGAAGAGGGACCCAAATGAAATCGAGACCGGTAAAGATCGGAAGAAAAGTGCGTTGTGCCAAGAGCATCGCAAACAAGCTCCCGACCAATCCACCGATCGATCCCTCAATGGTTTTGTTGGGACTCACTTCGGCGTAGAGCTTGTGTTTTCCCATCGATTTGCCCACATAATAAGCAGCCGCATCCCCCGACCAGATCAGTAAAAGTAAAAAGAGAATCAGCGTGCTCCCGCGGGCCATTTGCCGAAGGAGGATCAAATGGCTGAGGCAACCGGAAATATAAATAATGCCGAGAAGGATGACGGCGGAATCAACCAGCGTCGTTTTGATATCGCGAAAGAGAAAGAGGGTCAAGATCAGGATCATTAGCAGCGAGAGGATGATGACCGCCGGACCCGACCGGCCTTCCCAAAAAAGATCGGCTCGATAAAAACTGAAGGAGAGGAGCAAGCCGAACCCTAAGCCGATTGAGATCGGCCCTATTTCCCGGTTCCGAAAGAATAGGAGGTAAAACTCATACTGGACCCGAAGAATGACAACGGCCGCAAAGAGAAAGAAGAAGAGCGACGGCAACATCTGGACGAGGAGATAAAGGATCGGGAGAAGAACGACGGCGGTCGCCAGGCGGCTGCTTTTAAAATTCACGCTCTTCTCCCCCCTTGAGGTCCTCCAAAAACCGCTTCCCGGAAGAACCTGGGGAACGCTCCTTTCGTGTTGAACTTGAGTTTGAAACCTGTTCCCTCACCAGACCGAACCGGCGCTCCCTCCCTTGATAATCGAGCAGGGCAAGGAGAAAGTCTTTCCGTCTGAAATCGGGCCAAAATGTTTTCGTGAAATAAAGCTCCGTATAGGCCAATTGCCAGAGGAGAAAATTGCTGATCCGGACTTCGCCGCTCGTCCGGATCATCAAATCGGGATCGGGAATCTCTTGGGTGTAAAGATAGCGGGAGAACAACTCTTCATCAAGATCTTTGATCGAGATCTTCTCTTCCTGAAACGCCTCCATGATGCGCCGGACCGCATCGACCACCTCGGCCCGTCCACCATAGCTTAAGGCGAGAATGAGGGTCATTTTTTTATTCCGTTCCGTTTTCTCTTCCACCGATCGAATCATCCGGACGACGGATGCCGGGAGGCGCTCGATCTGCCCAATCGTTCGAAAGCAGATTTCGTTCTCCATCATCGTCTTCAACTCTTGCTTTAAGTATCTCTCCAAAAACATCATTAATTGAGATATTTCTGTTGTTGGACGATGCCAGTTCTCATTCGAGAAAGCAAAGAGGGTGAGGGCTTCTATTCCCAACTCGCGGGAGAATGTAACGATCTCGCGCACGGATTGGATACCTCGTCGATGACCGGCGATCCGGGGCAGGTTTTTCTGGGCGGCCCATCGGCCGTTCCCGTCCATGATCATTGCGACATGCTTTGGAAGATTCTGGGGGTCGAGCATCGCGCAGAGCGCTTCCTCACCCAGGTTTTCCAAATCCCTTGTACGAGAGACCATCGATCACGCTTCCCTACAGAAAGGTGAGAGATTACTTTATCTGGCTTTGCTGCCGTTCGAAGAGTTGATACTGCAGATGCTCTAAGATCAAATCGCTCTCTTCCGATTGAACAATCTGAACGGCCATCTTCGAAAGAGATTGCCCCGTTTGGGTATTCTGAATCTCAAGCTCCACGAGGAATTGCCCCTCTACTTTTGAGGCCGCCAATCGAATCAGATAGAGATTCTTTCGAGTGAATGCATCACTGGCGCTCGATTGCGGGGGGAGGGAATCGACACGAAACCGACCCGTTTCAGAAAGGGCCGATACCAGTTCTGTCGCCAGGAAATCCGGGCCGCCTGGAGAGAGAGAGGTAATCCCTACCGGAATCCGGGCTGCAGAAATGCGGACTCCGTCTCCGGCGCGAATCGATTCGCCCGGTGTGATCTTCCGAGCATTGAGATGATCACCCTCGATCTGCTCCACCTCGACGGTCCCGACCTCTTCTTCAAACCGGCCTAATGGGACCCCCGTCACCGGATGGTAAAAGGGCTCTTCTTCCCGATAGACGGTCAGAAGGACTCCTTTCGAAACTCCTTTCTCTTTTCCCAGGTTGACGATGACCGTTTCGCCATCGACCGAAACCACCGTCCCGGCGACTTTTGGGAAATAGGTTAAAACGGTCTTCGCGATATCGTCAATATTTCCCTGGACAACCCCAGGATCAATCGTGGCAAATCCATTCGGGGAAAAAACGAGTGAAAAGAGTGAACAGAATAATAAAGATAAAAGAAGACGAAGGGCTTTCATCAATTCCACTTTTCCTTTACTCCGGTCTCCTTCTTTATGGAGGGTACAAGTTTTTGAGGATAAGCCTCTGTAGGGGAAAAGTCAAATAATTTTACACTGATTTATCAGGGATCCCACTCTCCAACAAGTCACCCCGTGGCGCCCTGATCGCTTCTACGGACAAACGATCTGTAAAGATAATGAATCTTCGATTTCTTTAGAGCGGTCGCTCTCGTTGAAGTTGTAATTGTCGCTTCACGACGTAGCGGATAATGTGTTCTCGGTCGGACTCTTTGACTTGTCGGAACTCAATGGCAAGCTCATATCCATTAGAGAGGACCTCCCTATCGAAAGGAGTGCACCGGATCACCTCTCCGACCAAGACAATTTCCTGGAAAGGGAGAATCGGAAGGATGAATTCAAACTCAAGGAGTGTTCCTGCTTTGATCTCCTTGGAGGTGGAAAATCTCATACCGGAAGCGCTCAGGTCCATCAGAACAGCCTGATACGGAAAAACTTCGGCATCTTGCGCCCGCGTAAGGGTTTTGAAGAGATAGTTCATTTTCCAGTCGAGCCAAAGGATGATCTCTAGGATTTGTTGATCCATCCGTTCATCGGTTCCATACTTATTCTGAGTCAGTTCAAAGGGGGGAAGGGATGGAATATGATGAACGTTGTTTTTAGGATTTCTTTTAGGGACAAGCGGATCAATAATCCGATAGATGACCGGACACTCCGCAGGAACTCGGATATACCCTCTTCGGTTCGCATCCGTTTCTGGCGCTTGATTGTTTTCTTGATCCTCAGGTTCCGTCATTTCGAAACCGCCTCACCCTCTCTTACCGTCACGGCAGGCAACCGAGAAAATTCAATTCGATTCCGGCCCTTCTTCTTTGCGGCATATAACGCTTGATCCGCCGACCTGAAAAGATCGTCCGGCGTTTTGATGAGAGAGGCCGGGCACTGAGCAATTCCCATGCTGATTGTAATCGGGATGGATTGCCCGCCATCCTTGAATAAAAAGGTGCGGATTTTCTTTCGAATGCGTTGTGCAGCAATCAAGGCTTCCTCTAGGTTGGTCTTCGGTAAAACGACGACCAGCTCATCCCCTCCATAACGGGCGACGGTATCAACATCACGAACACTCTTTTGTATGATCTGCGCGATCTCTCGGATGACCTGGTCGCCAACCAGATGTCCATAACTATCATTGATCTCCTTAAAATGATCAATATCAATGAGGATAAGCGTGAGTGAAGTCTCATGACGCGCCGCTCTTCTAAACTCCCGATCGACCACATTCAAAAAAGCGCGTCGGTTCAACAAGGAGGTCAATTCATCCTTACTCGCCAACGCCTGAACTTCCTGATGGATCTCTGCATTCCGAATGGCAAGGGAGAGGGACAGGGAAATCATCGCGAGGGCTCTTGATTGAAGATCATCGAAGGTCTCTTTTGAAAATCGAATCAATCTTAAAAGCCCTACCCTCTCCGTCGCAACCCGGAGTGGAACCAATATTTCAGACCCTCCCTTCAGGACCATTGGCCCTGAAGGAGGATCGCCCTTCTCAAGAAGTTCCTGGCCCGTCTGCAATGTTTCGGAAGAAACGCGATCGAGAAAAGCGGCCGACTTCCGTTGATCTGTGTAAACTCTCACTCTATTTTCATTCTTCAAAAAAAGGCAAGCAATGTCATGCTGAACGACTTTCTTCAGATTGGCAGCCAAGGCCTGGGTCACCTCATCAATATTGAGCGATTCGGATAAGGTCTGATTCAGAGTATAGAGACGTTGAAGATCATTACTCCACTTCTGGAGCCGATCCCGATCCTCCTCCAAAAGTTTATATGCGGAATCGAGTCTGTCAGAGAGTTGGAGGATGTGGTTCAGTTTCTGTCGATTCTTTAATCCTTGCCGAATGATTCTTTCTAGCCGCCTCAGGGGAAAAGGGACCTTTAAGATATCGAATATCCCCGCCCGGAGGAGCGCAGCTGCCTTATTGACATTCGATACCATGCCAGCCAGGATCACACAAGCGGTAGAATGCATAGAACGAAGACTCTTGAGAAAATCAAAAACATCAGGCGAGGGAAGGCGTCCATCCAGAATAATCACATCGATTTTACCGATATCGACTGATTTGAAGATCGACTCAATCTTAGGAGGGGTGGCGATAGAGGAAACGGCAAAACCTTGTCCTCTTAGGAACGAGATCGCCCCCTCCATTTTTTTGAGGTCCTGATGGATCAGCAGAATGTGAGCAGATTCCTTCATCGTTTTAATATTTCTCTGAAATGGGAATACCTCCCAGAGATATGCAATGCTTATGCCGGAAAAGATTAGATGGATAACAGGGATCGGATTAGACGATGAGCGGACTTATAGTT
>JAHFEM010000218.1 GCA_023248505.1 Nitrospirota bacterium | reverse complement strand
TCATCTCCCGCACCTACGCCCTCTACCAAAGGGAGAGTCGAAAGGGAAAGGAGTATGATCTCGTCAACTCCGTCCTCGGGCAGGTCTACCAGGGGGAGTCGATCAAGGATCGGCGCGCCTCGCTTGCGATTACACAGACCAAGGGGCAGGTTCTGACCTATGAGGGGGGGCTGGCGTTGACTTTTTTCCACTCCACTTCGGCGGGACCGACCGAGGATGCCGCCGAGCGGTGGGACATCCCGCTTCCCTACCTGAAAGGGGTGAGCTGCCCGCTGGATCGGGACTCCCCCTATCACGAGTGGAAGCGGACCATCACCCTCGACAGTCTCGAAGCGGCCTTGGTGAAAATGGGCTATCCCATCGGCGCCATCGCCACGCTGACCCCTCTTCAGTGGAGCCGGGCCGGACGGCTTTTGACCGTTCGGATTCTCTATTCCGGCGGAGAGCTGATCATCAAGGCCGAGGACCTCCGCAAGGCGCTCGGCTATAAGATCCTCCCGAGCACCCATTTCAATATCGATTCCTTCGGAAGAGAGGTAAAGATCAGCGGGATGGGGTACGGACACGGCGTCGGCCTCTGCCAGTGGGGGGCGAAGGTGATGGCCGAAAGCGGTTTGAATTTTGACGAGATTCTGCTATATTACTACCCAGGCGTCACGCTGCAATCGTACGAGGAAATAAAATAATTTCTCTAGAAAGTGAACAGCCTCTCTCGGCCTACGATTATTCTCTTGATCCATCCCTGATCGCAGCGGCACCCGTCGCCGAGCGGGATCAATCGCGGCTTCTCGTCTATCATCGTAAAAGAGAGAAGATCGAGCATCGGCGCTTCTCATCGCTTCCCGACTACCTGCATCCCTCGGATCTCTTGATCCTCAACGACACCCGCGTCTTCCCGGCGCGCCTTCGTGCGAGGAAAAAATCAGGCGGATCGATCGAGATGCTCCTTCTTCGTCCTTCTTCTTCGGACAGGGAGGCATGGGAGGTGCTGATCAGAGGAAAAGTGACCCCGCCGACCGATCTCCTCCTGGAGGAGGGAGGTGTCGGACATGTGATCCGAGAGGTCGAAGGAGGACACAAAGAAATCCGCTTCGAGCTCCCCGAAAACTATCCCGACCTCTCTGCATTCCTCGAGCGTTGGGGCGAGGTCCCGCTCCCGCCGTATATTGTGAAGAAGCGGGCGGGCCAGAGTGATCCGGGCGACCGGGAGCGATATCAAACGGTCTATGCAAAGGTCCGGGGATCGGCCGCCGCGCCGACCGCGGGGCTCCATTTCACGACGGCGTTGTTGGAAGAGATCCGGGGGAAAGGGGTTCGGACCGCCACCGTCACCCTCCACGTCGGCCTCGGCACCTTTCAGCCGATGCGGGAGGAGAAGATCACCGATCATCGAATGCATCGGGAGTGGTTTCAGATTCCCCCCGAAACCGCCGAAGCGGTGAGCGCGACGCGGCAGATCGGCGGGAGGGTGATCGCGGTCGGCACGACGGCGACGCGCGCATTGGAGAGCGCCTCTCAACCGGACGGAACCGTACAGCCGGGAGCGGGGGAGACCGACCTCTTCATCACGCCGGGATATCGCTTTAAGACGGTGGATGGTCTGATCACGAATTTTCATCTTCCGAAATCGACCCTCCTGGTCTTGGTCTCGGCCTTCGCGGGAGGCGAGGCGATCCGCGGCGTTTATCAGGAAGCGATCCGGGAGCGGTACCGCTTTTACAGCTACGGCGATGCAACGCTGATCTTGTAGCTCCCCAAAGAGCAAGCTGTTTGTCTTCGACGAAGAAAGAGGATGCTGTCGTCTCGATTGAGTCTGCCCTTTGGGACCGCGAGAAAGAACAGTATATAGATTAAAAGCAAGCAACTGGCTTTGCCAGTGCGAGCGCGGGGCGTGGGGGCATCGGAGGATGGAGTGGCGCCGCATTTGCGCCTCTCCACCGCACGGGCTCCCACATACAAATAGAAGGAGCTCGGCATGCGTGACCTGAAGGATTTGAAGCGAGAGGGAGAGGGATCGGGCCCAAAGAAGAAGCCCCCCTATCTCCTGATCGGTCTATTGGGTGTGCTGGTGTTTGCGGCGCTCCTTTTTGTTTTCCGAAGAAAGGGAGAAGAGCCGGCCCCGCCCGCTCCCCCGCCCGTCAGTCAGCTTGCACCCGATCCGACAGCCTCCATACCGAAAGACCCGTTGGAAAAAGAAGAGCCGGCCGTTCAAGATCCCGCGGTCAAACCGGGCGAGATGCACTTTGACTCAAAATCGGATCCCTTCCCCTCCGCGCCGCCGCCGCCCGAACCGTCGGCCCAGGCTCCGAACGATCCGATGCCGAAAGAGGATCTGACCTTCTTTAAAACACTGAAGGATAAAAAAGAGAAAAATGTCGCGCTGCAACCGAAGAAAGCGACCAAACCGATCGCCCAGAAAACAAAGCGGCCACCCGAAAAATCGACCGACCCCGTGAAAGTTTCCGTCCCGCCGCGGACCTCCGAATCTCCCGGCGCCTACACGATTCAAGTCTCTTCGTTCTCCGAAAAGAAAGGAGCGGAAACGCTCGCCCAAAAATTGAAGCGAAAGGGATATGATGCCTACGTCACGGCCGGCGAGATCCCGCAGAAGGGAACCCGGTATCGGGTTCGGATCGGACATTATTCGAATCGAGCGGAAGCGCAGAAAGCGGCCGATCGGATTCACAAGGCCGAAAAACTGAGTTTTTTGATCACGTCTGATTCGGGGAAGTAGGGTTGGGGTAGGCGTCATTCCCGCGAATCTGCACAACGTGCCGAAAGGCACGTGAGTACAAGAAGAGAAGTTTTCCTCTCAGATCGACGATCCATTCCGTAGGGATCGTCAAAGCGGGAATCCAGGAGCTTCGATTAAAATGCGCTGGATTGCGTTCCGCGAAGCGATCGGAGGCGCCAGGCACATCAAGTAGGTTTCAGGCGCTTTCCCGATTAAACATCGGGTGGCCGCCCCGTTTCCTGGGCTATCGGGAATGACAGATTAAGCTTTTTTCAACACCTTCAAAGAAGCGGAATTCGCTTTTCCTTGGCGGCATGCTCTAGAACCGTGAGGGCGGTGTACAGCCGCTGAAGGCGGGTGTTCCGCCTTCGGATCCCCAGGATGTCGTGCGTGGGAAAGCTCTCCGACCGAACCTCTCTCTGCACTTTCCGGAGCTGCTGGTGGAGGGCTTTGTACATCTCTTTCTCAAAGCGCTTCAAGACCAAGGGATTGAGGACCATATACCCTTCCGCGATATCCTTCGCGACGGCGATAACGCTCTTTCCCTGGATCTGACCTTCTGCCATTTCACCCTCAAGATAAAGGCTCTCTCTTGGCGAGGAACAACGTAAAGGATACCGGATCGTCGGATGCTTGTCAAAAACTCTTCCTCCCCGGCGGGCTGCTCTCCACCCTTTTAAATAACTATGAATACCGAGAGGCTCAGCTGCAGATGGCCTCCACGGTCGCCGAGGCGCTGGAGCGGCGAACCACCCTTTTGGTGGAAGCCCCCACAGGCACCGGAAAAACCTGGGCCTATCTCATTCCGGCCGCCCTGAGCGGCAAACGGGTCGTCATTTCCACCGGCACCAAAACCCTTCAGGACCAGCTGTATCAGAAAGATCTCCCCCTCCTCGCGCAATCGCTTCCGCGCCCCTTTACCTATAGCATGATGAAGGGAAAGGGGAACTACCTCTGCCTTCATCGGTTCGGACAATTTCTGGAACAGCCGACCTTTCCCGATCTGGAGGCCGGATCGGATTTCGAACAGATCCACCGCTGGTCGATGGAAACGACGACCGGCGATCGCGCGGAGCTGACGGCCCTCCCGGAAGGATCGCCGTTGTGGCCGGAGGTCTCCGTAAAGGGGGATGCCTGCCTCGGGAGCGGATGCCCCGCCTACGATCGCTGTTACATCACCCGGATGAAGCAAGCGGCGGCCGGATCGGACCTGATTATCGTCAACCACCATCTCTTCTTCGCCGACCTGGCCCTGAAAGATTTCTCCTTCGGGGAGGTCCTTCCCCGTTACGACGCCGTTATCTTTGATGAGGCGCATCTTCTTGAAGAGATCGCCACGCAGTACTTCGGTGTTTCGGTCAGCAGCTACCGCGTGGACGATTTTCTCAGGGATACCGAGCGGGAGGTTCGCTTCTCGCAGCCGCGGGAGAAAGGGCCGCTCGATCAGTGCGGACGGATCTTGGCAAAGTCGAATCGCTTCTATCAGCTCTTCAGAAGAGCCGAAGAGCGATACCGTCTCACACGCTCGTTCTTCTCTCAGGAGGCGGTGGCGGCCGGACACGATCTTCTTCAGTCCCTCGCGCTTCTTCGCCAGCAGATTCTCGCGGCGCAGGTGAAAAGCAACGGCCTCTCCCATCTCGCGGAGCGGATCGAATTGCTCTCGGCCGACCTGCACCTCTTTCTGACGGCCGAGGCGTCCGCGCCCTTTGTTTTTTCGGGGGAGAGCCGAAAGCTGGGGGTCTTCCTCCACGCCTCTCCCCTCGATGTCTCAGCGCTCCTGCGCGAAAAACTCTTCCAGCAAGAGATCCCGATGATTCTCACCTCCGCGACCCTCTCCTCGGGGAGGCCTGAGAATCGGGGCAGGCCGCAAGACGCCCCGACCGCCTCCCCCGCGGCAGGGAGCTTCGATTTCATCAAGGAGCGTCTGGGGATCGAAGAAGCCGAAGAGGAGATCCTGGACTCTCCCTTCGATTACGCGCGACAGTCCCTTCTCTATCTTCCGGATGATCTCCCGAGCCCGGTGAGCCGGCAGTTTGTTCCGGCGATTTCGGAGGAGATCCTCCGCATTCTCACCGCCAGCAAAGGGAGGGCCTTCCTTCTCTTCACCAGCTGGAAAAATCTCGAAGAGGTCCACCGCTTGATCGCCCACCGGGCTCCCTATCTTCTCCTTAAACAGGGAGAC